>DASVMA010000342.1:0-6045 GCA_036384595.1 Cellulomonas sp.
GAGAGCCCCCTGGGCGGCCGGGATGCCGTCGAGCACCGACTCACGCTTGATCTCGTGGCGCTTGATCCGGTCCCACTGCACGTGCAGGTCCTCGAGGTCGGTGCCCGCGGCGGACCCGTCGTCGGCCCCGAGCGCCGAGGCGGGCCGGTCGAAGACGTGCGGGTGCCGGCGCACGAGCTTCGCGGTGATCTCGCGGGCCACGTCGTCGAGGTCGAACGGGTCTGTCGGGGAGTCCTGGGCGATCCGCGCGTGGAAGACGACCTGCAGGAGCAGGTCGCCGAGCTCCTCGCGCATCGCTGCGCGGTCACCCGACTCGATCGCCTCGGCGACCTCGTACGCCTCCTCGAGCGCGTACGGCACGAGCGAGACGTGGGTCTGACGGGCGTCCCACGGGCACCCGCCGGGCGAGCGCAGGCGGTCCATGACCTCGACGAGAGACTGGACGCCCTCGCCGGAGATGGTGGTGGCCGGGATCAACCGGCCGTCGGCGCGACGAGCCACGGGTGGACCGTGTCGGTGATCGTGGCGCCGTCGGCGAGCGTGCCGAACCTGGGGCTGATCTCGATCTTCTGTGCCGAGAGCCGGGTCTGCAGCTCGGGGAGGAGCGCGTTCGCTGTGGTGAGGGCCTGGAGCGCCTTCGTCTCCAGGAGGTAGCGCTCGACGGCGAGCGACGGGGCGGAGTAGGTCCGCTCGCCGACCGCGGGGAGCTGGGTGCCGATGCTCGAGAGCGCGTCGGCCGCCTGCTGGTCGTTCACCGCGACGCTCTGCTCGGCGGCGAAGGCCGCGACGGCGCGCTCGTGGATGAGGACCTGCAGCACGGCCGTGGGGGTCACGCCCTGGTACAGCGGCGCGAGCTCGGTCGTCGCGGTCTGCACGTCGGCCACCGAGATGGCCTGCCCGTCCACGACCGCTGCGGCGCCGGGCTGCCCCGAGCACCCGCTCAGCACGGCCACCGCCACGACCCCGCCGACGACGAGCGCATGCACTCGACCCTGCCTACCTGTACGCCACCGCACCACCGACACCTGCGACCTCCCGCGTCATCGCTTCGAGCACTGCGCCCATCGTAGGCGTACCGGTCACCGGTTCCCGGCGCGCGCACCCGTGCCGACCTGCGCGGCGGCCGACACGTCGCCGAGGACGACGGCGTCGATGAGCTGCCGCGCCCAGGCGAGCAGCTGCGCGCCGTGCAGGGGTGTGCCGCCGATGCGCGCGGTCGTCGGGAACGGCACGAGCATCGTGCGGATCGCAGGCTTGAGGACGGTGCCCGGGTAGAGCCGCTTGAGCCGCAGCTGCGCCGACTCGGGCAGGTCCACGGGAGCGAAGCGCACGAACTTGCCCTGGGCCGTCACGTCGGTGAGCCCGGCCGAGCGGACGTGGATCCGGAACTCGGCGACCTCGAACAGGTTCGACACCGCGTCCGGCACCGGGCCGTACCGGTCGACGAGCTCGGCGTGGACCTCGCGCAGCACCGCGGCGTCGGGCGCTGCCGCGATCTTGCGGTATGCCTCGAGGCGCAGCCGCTCGTGCGCGATGTAGTCGTGCGGCAGGTGCGCGTCGACGGGCAGCTCGATCGTGACGTCGGGAAGCTCCTCGGGCGTCTCGCCGCGGAAGTTGAGCACGGCCTCGCCGACCATCCGGATGTAGAGGTCGAACCCGACCCCCTCGATGTGCCCCGACTGCTCACCGCCGAGCAGGTTGCCCGCTCCCCGGATCTCGAGGTCCTTCATCGCGATCGCCATGCCCGCGCCGAGGTCGGTGTTGGCGGCCATCGTCGCGAGCCGGTCGTGCGCGGTCTCGGTCAGCGGCCGCTCGGGCGGGTACAGGAAGTACGCGTAGGCGCGCTCGCGACCGCGACCGACGCGTCCGCGCAGCTGGTGCAGCTGGGACAGCCCGAGCAGGTCGGCCCGCTCGAGGATGAGGGTGTTGGCGTTGGAGATGTCGAGGCCCGTCTCGACGATCGTCGTGCAGACGAGCACGTCGAACCGCTTCTCCCAGAAGTCCCCGATGACGCGCTCGAGCTGGTGCTCGGGCATCTTGCCGTGGCCGACGGCGATCCGTGCCTCGGGGACGAGCTCCGCGAGCCGCCCGGCGACCCGCTCGATCGACTCGACCCGGTTGTGCACGTAGAACACCTGGCCCTCGCGCAGCAGCTCGCGCCGGATGGCCGCGGTGATCTGCCGCTCCTCGTACGGCCCGACGAACGTCAGGACCGGGTGGCGCTCCTCGGGCGGCGTCGCGAGCGTCGACATCTCACGGATGCCCGTGACCGCCATCTCGAGCGTGCGCGGGATCGGTGTGGCGCTCATCGCGAGCACGTCGACGTTGGTCCGCAGCGCCTTGAGCGTCTCCTTGTGCTCGACGCCGAACCGCTGCTCCTCGTCGATCACCACGAGGCCGAGGTCCTTGAAGTGCACGTCACCGGTGATGAGCCGGTGCGTGCCGATGACGACGTCGATGCTGCCGTCCGCGAGGCCCGCCGCGACCTCCTTGCTCTCGGCCGGCGACTGGAACCGGGACAGCGCCTTGACGGTCACGGGGAACGCCGCGTAGCGGTCGCTGAAGGTGTCGAGGTGCTGCTGCACGAGCAGCGTCGTGGGCACGAGCACCGCGACCTGCTTGCCGTCCTGGACGGCCTTGAACGCCGCGCGCACGGCGATCTCGGTCTTGCCGTAGCCGACGTCGCCGCAGATCAGGCGGTCCATCGGGATCGGCTTCTCCATGTCGGCCTTGACCTCGTCGATCGTGGCCAGCTGGTCGGGCGTCTCGACGAACGCGAACGCGTCCTCGAGCTCGCGCTGCCACGGCGTGTCGGCCGAGAACGCGAAGCCCGGGGTCGCCATGCGCGCGGAGTACAGCCGGATGAGCTCGGCGGCGATCTCCTTGACGGCCTTCTGCGCGCGACCCTTCGTCTTGGCCCAGTCGCCGCCGCCCATGCGGTTGAGGCTCGGCGCCTCGCCGCCGACGTACTTGGTGACCTGGTCGAGCTGGTCGGTCGGCACGTAGAGCCGGTCCCCCGGCTGGCCGCGCTTGGACGACGCGTACTCGATGACGAGGTACTCGCGCGTCGCTGCGGACGCGCCGGACCCGATCGTGCGGGACGCGAGCTCGACGAACCGGCCCACGCCGTGCTGCTCGTGCACGACGAAGTCGCCGGGGCGCAGCGCGAGGGGGTCGACGACGTTGCGCCGCCGGCTCGGCATCGTGCGCATGTCCCGCGTCGAGGAGCCGGCCCGTCCCGTGATGTCGGACTCGGAGAACACCGCAAGATGCAGGCCCTCGGCGACGAAGCCGGGTCCGACCGCGCCGGAAACGACGAGCACGACGCCGCCCTCGAGCTCGCCGTGGAGCGACGTGATCAGGCGCGCCGGCACGTCGGCGGCCTTGAGCTGCTCGGTCATGCGCTGCGCAGGGCCGTGGCCCTCGGTCGCGAGGACGAGCCGCCACCCCGCGCGCTGCAGCGCCCGCACGTCCGTGATCGCCCGGGCGACCTCGCCGCGGTACCGCTCGACGTCGCGTGCGGCGATGACGAGCGTCTCGGCGTCGCCCGACACGTGCCCGACGACCTCGCCGGAGCCCGTCAGGTCGCTGGCCTCGACGGCGTCCGCGTCGAGCGTGAACGGGCTGAGCGTCCACCAGCCGAGCCCCTGCACGGCCGCGAGCGCCCGCACCTCGGCGAACGAGGCGAACGACGCCGCGGACAGGTCGATGGGCGTCGACCCCCCGGCCGCGGCGGACGTCCAGGCCGCCGCGAGGAACTCCTCGGTCGTGGCGACCAGGTCGTGCGCACGACGCCGCACCCGTTCGGGGTCGACAAGGACGAGGACCGAGTCCGGTCGCACGAGGTCGAGCACCGGGACCATCTCGTCGACGAGCGCCGGCGCGAGCGACTCCATGCCCTCGACCGCGATGCCCGCGCTCATCTTGTCGAGCATCTCGACTGCGCCGGGCAGCTGGGCGACGAGCTCGGCGGCCCGCTCACGCACCGCGTCGGTCAGCAGCAGCTCACGGCACGGCGGCGCCCAGAGCCCGTGGGTCGCGACCTCGAGGCTCCGCTGGTCCGCGACCGAGAACCACCGGATCTCCTCGACGTCCTCGCCCCAGAACTCGATCCGCAGCGGGTGGTCCTCGATGGGCGGGAAGACGTCGAGGATGCCGCCGCGGACCGCGAACTCCCCGCGCTTCTCGACCATGTCCACGCGCGAGTACGCGGCCGCGACGAGCCGGTCGGCGACCTCCGTGAGGTCGACCCGGTCACCGACAGCGAGCGCGACCGGCTCGAGCTCGCCGAGGCCCCCGACGACCGGCTGCAGCAGTGCGCGGACCGGCATCACGAGGACGCGGATCTCCCCGGTCATGCCGGCGTCGGCCGTCGGGTGCGCGAGCCGGCGGAACACCGCGAGCCGGCGGGCGACGGTGTCGCTCCGCGGGGACAGCCGCTCGTGCGGGAGCGTCTCCCAGGACGGCAGGACCGCGACCGAGTCGTCGGGCACGTACCCGCGCAGCGCGGCCGCGAGCTCGTCGGCATCGCGCCCCGTGGCCGTGACGACCACGAGGGGACGACGCGCCGACAGCGCGGCGAGCAGGGGCGGGCGCACCCCGGCGGGCCCGACGACATCGACCTCGCCGCCCGAGCGCACGAGCTCGACCGCGCGGGCTGCAGCAGGGTCGGCGAGCAGGGCGGGCACGAGTCCGGTGAGGTCCATGGTGTCCTTCGGGGCGTCGACGGCAGCACGAGAGCCCCGAGTCCAGAACGGACCCGGGGTACGCCGAGAAGTCTACGAGCACCCGTTCGGAGGACGTCGGCGCCGACTTTGTCCACCGATGACCGGATGTGGATACGGTCAGAGCCATGCACATCGTCGTCGTGGGAGCAGGAGTCGTCGGGCTGGCGGTCGCAGCGAGGCTCGCCGAGCGGGGGGACCGCGTGACGGTCCTCGACAAGGAGCCGGCGGTCGCGCGCCACCAGACCGGGCGCAACTCGGGCGTCATCCACTCCGGCCTCTACTACACGCCGGGCAGCCTCAAGGCGACCATGAGCATCGCGGGGGCGCGCAGCATGACCGCGTTCGCCCAGGCGCACGGCATCGAGGTGCGCCGTCCGGGCAAGCTCGTGGTCGCCACGAGGCCCGCGCACGTGCCCGGTCTCGAGCGGCTCGCCGCGAACGGGCGGGCCAACGGGGTGCGGGTGAACGAGGTCGATCTCGCCGAGGCGCGCGAGCACGAGCCGCACGTCAGCTGCCTGCGCGCGCTGTGGGTCCCCGACACCGGCACGATCGACTACGCGGCGGTCTGCCGCGCGCTCGCCGACGACGTGGTCGCTGCCGGGGGCGAGGTCCGGACCGAGACCGCATTCGTCGCAGCGCGCGAGGACTCGGACGGGCTGCGCGTCCGCGTCGACGGCCCCGGCGGGCGCGAGGAGCTCCATGCCGACCAGCTCGTCGCGTGCGCGGGGCTGCAGTCCGACCGGGTCGCGCTCGCGTGCGGCCTGCAGCCCGAGGCGCGCATCATCCCGTTCCGCGGCGAGTACTTCGAGCTCGTCCCCCGGGCCGCCGCTCTGGTCAACGGACTGATCTACCCGGTCCCCGACCCCCGCTTCCCGTTCCTCGGGGTGCACCTGACCCGCATGGTCAGCGGCGCGGTGCAAGCCGGTCCGAACGCGGTGCTCGCGCTGGCTCGCGAGGGGTACCGCTGGCGTGACGTCGACGTCCGCGACGTCCTCGACGAGCTGGCGTGGCCAGGGCTGTGGCGCATGGGGGCGCGCAACGTCGCCCCGGGCGCGCGTGAGGTGGTCCACTCGCTGTCGAAGCGAGCGTTCGCCCGCGACCTCGCGGAGCTCGTCCCGGCGCTCGGGGTCGACGACCTCGTCCGTGCACCGGCAGGGGTGCGCGCCCAGGCCATCGCCCGCGACGGCAACCCCGTCGACGACTTCCTGGTGCAGCGCGCGCCGCGCCAGGTGCACGTCCTCAACGCGCCGTCGCCCGCGGCAACGTGCGCCCTCGAGATCGCGACGCACCTCGTCGGGATGCTCGACGCCGTCTGACG
>DASVMA010000343.1:0-3655 GCA_036384595.1 Cellulomonas sp.
CGACTCCTGCTCGAGCAGCGCGATCCGGCGGGCGCGCGCGGTGCGGGGCAGGAGGTGGACGGGGACCGTGGGCGGGCCGCCGTCGGGTCCGACGCTGACCAGCACGGCGCCCTCCTCGGGGTCGAGCAGCCCGGCGACGAGCCGCAGCAAGGTCGTCTTGCCGGCACCGTTCGGGCCGAGGAGCCCCGTGAGGCGCCCGGCCGGCGGGGTCGCGTCGATCCCGTCGACGACCCAGCGGCCGCCGAGCCGGGTGCGCACCGCGTCGATCGTCAGCTCCACGCCGCACCTCGCCCCCGGCGCAGCAGGAACGCGAACACCGGGACGCCGATGAGCGCCGTCACGATCCCGACGGGCAGCTCGCGCGGGTCGAAGACCGTGCGTGCGGCTGTGTCGGCCCACACGAGGAAGACGGCGCCGACGAGCGCCACGACCGGCAGCAGGCGACGGTGTGCGGGACCGGTCACGACCGACACGGCGTGCGGCAGGATCAGCCCGACGAACCCGATCGCCCCGCTCACGGCCACGAGCGCACCGGTGAGCAGCGCGACGAGGGTCATCAGGCCCCAGCGGAGCCGTTCGACGTCGATGCCGAGCGCGGCCGCCGCGGTGTCGCCGAACGCGAACGCGTCGAGCTTGCCCCCCTGGGCGAGCAGCACCGCACCGACGATCGCGAGCGCGCTGCTCGCGATCGCGACCGACTGCCAGGTCGTCCCGGCGAGCGAGCCCATGAGCCAGCTGAGGATCTCGCGGTAGGAGTCGCCGGTCGCGGTCCAGAAGATGACGAACGAGGTCCCGGCCGCGCACAGCTGCGAGATCGCCAGACCTGCCAGGACGGCGCGACCCGGGGTCAGCACCCCGCCGGTCCGCGCCAGCGTGAGGGTCGCCACGAGTGCGAGCAGAGCGCCCGCGAACGCCGCGACCGGCAGCAGGAGACCGATCCCGACGACGAGCACGGCGACGGCCCCGAGCGACGCCCCGGACGACAGACCCAGCAGGTACGGGTCGGCGAGCGGGTTGCGCGTGAGGCTCTGCATGACGGCACCCCCGAGCGCGAGACCCGCGCCCACCGCCGCAGCCGTGAGCACCCGCGGCAGGCGCAGGTCCCACACGATCGCGTCGGTCAGGCGCGGCACGCTCGCCGTGGACAGCCCGAGGTGGTGCCCGATCGCCCGGAGCACGTCCGCCGCGGCGATGTCCGCCGGCCCGATGGTCACCGCGACGACGACCGTGAGCACGAGCGCGACGGCGAGCACCGGCAGCACGAGCCGCAGGGGCGGTCGCAGCGGTCGTCGCTGGACCTCGGCGCGCGGCACCTCAGCCTGCGGGGGTCAACGCGGCCAGCTGCTGGCTGAGGCTCGCGGCCGCGTCGACGTTGCGGACCCCCGCCTCTGTCGACGCGAACGGCACGGTCAGGTAGCGGTGCTCGCGCACGGCGGTGAGCTGGCTGGTCGCGGGGTTCTGCTCGAGCAGCTCGATCTTCTTGGCGGCGGTGTTCCAGGTCGCGTCGACGAGCACGATGACGTCCGGGTCGGCGGCCACGACCTGCTCCCAGCCCACGGGCGTCCAGGTGTCGTGCACGCCCTCGAAGATGTTGGTGATGCCGACGGCGTCCATGATCATCTGCGGTGCGCCGATCCCGGCTCCGACGTACGGGGTGTCCGAGCCCGAGCTGTACCAGAGCGCCGTCGTCGCCTTGACAGGCTTCTGGATCGTCGCGAGCTGGTCCTTCTGCGCCGAGATCAGCGTCTCGGCGCGGTCGGGCACGCCGAAGATCCCGGCGACCTCGCGGATCTCGCCGAACACGTCGTCGAACGTGAGCGGGTCGGGCTGGTAGCCCGGCTCCTTGCATGCCGCGGGCGACACGTAGGTGCCGATCTGGAGCGCTGCGAGGCTCGCGCGGTCGCCGGCGCCGTCCGGCGAGAAGTTGGACTCCCAGCCCCCGTAGACGAAGTCGGGCCGCGAGGTCAGCAGCGACTCCTGGCCCGGCACCTTGTCCGAGAGCACGGGGATCGCCGCTGCGGCCTCCGCGTACTTCGCGGGCGCGGGCCCGTCCGCGAAGGCGGTCCCGACGATGACG
This sequence comes from Cellulomonas sp., assembly GCA_036384595.1. GTDB lineage: Bacteria > Actinomycetota > Actinomycetes > Actinomycetales > Cellulomonadaceae > Cellulomonas_A. The sequence continues at coordinate 2,078 of DASVMA010000343.1, forward strand.
TCCTGGAGGCCGAGCGCGAGCAGCATCTCGGTGGACGTCGACTTGATCGTGACGACGCGCTGCGGCGGCGTCGTGACCGTCACCTTCGTGCCGCAGTTGTCGAGCGTGACCGGGCTGAACGACGCCGACGGTGACGACGACGCGGCGGGGGTTCCGGCGGTCGTGGCCGGGGAGCCCGCGGCCGACCCCGAGGCGCAGCCGGCGAGGGCGAGCAGGAGCAGGGCGGCGGACGCCGTCGTCGTGCGGCGGTGGGCGGCGGGCAGAGGCGTCATGGGTGCGGGTGCTCCTGATGGACGTGAACGTCTGATGACCCTCATGGCTGCGTCGGCACGAAGGGAGTGAGAGTCGGGCGCACGTCGCGCACCATGGACCGGCCACCCACGTCCGGGCGGCGCCGCCGGGTCAGAGACGACCTGGTTCCGGGGACAGAGTAGGCCGCTGACCACGGGTTCTGGCAAGCGGCGACGGTCCGCTCAGTCGCCTGCCGCGAGCGCGAGCACGCGGGCGACGGCGTCGAACTCGTCGCGCACGAGCCCGACCGTCACGCGCACGTGACCGCGGTCGCCGTCGGCGGGTGGTGCGGCGACGAAGGGTGTTCCGGGAGCGGCACGGATGCCGGCCGCCGCGAGCCGGACGAGCGCGGTCTGCTCGGCACGGACGGGGAGCCAGAGGTTGAGGCCGTCGCCGGGCTCGAGGGGGATGCCGTACCCGGCGAGGGCGTCGCACAGCGCGCGCCGGCGGGCGAAGTACACGCGCCGGGCCGACGCGACGGCATCGAGCGCGTCGCCGTCCGTCAGCAGGTCGACGAGGACGTGCTGGAGCAGGCGGCTCGTCCAGCCGGGCCCGAGCATCCGGCGGGCCACGAGGCCGTCCAGGACGGCGGCCGGTCCGCCGACGGCCGCGATGCGCAGGTCGGGGCCGTGGGACTTCGAGTAGGAGCGCACGTGCACGACGCGGTCGGCCAGGAAGCTGCCGAGACTCACGTCGCGCGACGACGAGATCTCGCCCGAGTGGTCGTCCTCGATGACGTGCACCACGGGGCTCGTCGGGCCGGCCATGTGCCGGCGGACGACCCCCGCGAGCTCCCGCGTGCGGGTCGGGGACATCGAGATGCCGGTCGGGTTGTGGGCACGCGGCTGCAGGACGACGACGCTCGCCCCCGCCGCGAGCGCCCCCGCGAGGGCGTCGGCCCGCATGCCCTGCCGGTCGAGCTGGACGGGGACGCGCTCGAGGCCGAGCTGGTCGAGCAGGTCGAACAGCGGGGGGAACCCGGGGTCCTCGACCGCGACGCGGTCACCGAAGCGGGCGACCTGCTCGAGCGTGCGGCTCAGCGCGTCCACGGCGCCGTCGACGACGGTCAGTCGCTGCGGGGTGAACGGCCACGACGCGCGCAGGAGCTTCTCGAGGGGTTCGACGAGCGGCGCCGAGAGGTAGGTGCCGGTGTCCGCCGCCGGGCTGCGCGCGGCGACCCGGGCCAGCGCCGGGCCGAGCGGGGGCAGCAGCATGGGGTCGGGCGTGCCGCTGGACAGGTCGAGCCACGTCGCCGCGCCGCCGGTCGCGAGGTCCCGGTACCGGGGC
>DASVMA010000344.1:0-27539 GCA_036384595.1 Cellulomonas sp.
CCGCGAGGGCCGCGTCGAGGCCGGCGCCGGTCGCGAGGTCCCCCGTGCGACGGTCCGGGTCGGCGCTGGGCTCGCGGCTCAGCACGCGGACGTCGGCGCCGCGTGCCCGCAGGGATGGAACGGTGTCGCGGCCGAGCCTGCCGGTGCCGCCGGTGACGAGAATCGTGGTCATGGTGTCCTCTCTCGGATCTCACCCCTCTGACCGGGCACGCCTCAGGAACGTGACAGCGCAGCCGCGGCGAACCGCTCGAGCTTGTCGGGGTTCAGCACGATGAGCACCCGTCGGACGCCGTCCGGGGCGATCTCCACGGACCAGATCCCGACCGGGGAGCCGTCCCGCGCCCCGAGCACGGCCTGCTCGTCGTTGACCTCGATCGGTACCGCCTCGACCCCGCGCCCGAACTTCGCGAGCACCCCGAGGAGGTAGCCGGCGGTGCGGACCCGTCCGCGCACGGACTTCCGAGCGGCCGTGACCCGACCTCCGCCGTCCGCGAGCGCAAGGACGTCACCGCTCAGCACGGCCTCGAGCCCGACGAGGTCACCCGCCTGCGCGGCGGTGAGGAACGCGCCGAGCAGCCGGTCGCGCGCCCCGGGCTCGACCGGCGCGGCCCGTTCGGCGGTCACGTGGGCTCGGGCCCGGCTCACCAGCTGGCGCGCGTTCGTCTCGGTGGTCTCCAGGACGGCTGCGATGTCGCGGTGGCTGTAGACGAACGCCTCGCGCAGGACGTAGGCGGCCCGCTCGGCGGGGGTCAGACGTTCCATGAGCAGCAGGACGGCGAGCGACAGGGCCTCCGCGCGCTCGGCTCCGAGCGTCGGGTCGTCGGTCGTCGAGACGGGTTCGGGGAGCCACGGCCCGACGTACAGCTCGCGGCGGGCGCGCGCCGACGACAGTGCGTTGAGGCACAGGCGCGTGACGGTCGTCGCCAGGAACGCCGCGGGCTCGCGCACGCTCGCGCGGTCCGCACCTTGCCAGCGCAGCCACGCGTCCTGGACCACGTCCTCGGCCTCGCTCACCGAGCCGAGCATCCGGTACGCGATGCCGAACAGTCGGCGTCGCTGCGGCTCGAACGCGGTGAGTGCGTCCTGCCTCCGTGCCTCGTCCGTCACCGGGACATCGTGGCACCACGCTCGGCCATGCGGTCGCGCGGGCGGCACGACGGGGTCCTTGACCGGCGCCGGGCGGAACGGAAGGGTCGGACGCATGCACACGGTGGTGTTCGGATCGAACGACGGCCGGGACGACGAGGCCGCGCAGGCGGCGACGGACGCGTGGCGGCGAACGATGCCACCCGACAACGAGGTCGCCGGAACCCTCCCCGTGGACACCGTGCTGACCCGGAGCGCCGATGCTGCGTTCACGTTGCGGTCGCTGCAGGTGCTCAGCAACGGCGCGCTGCTGTGCTTCATCCTGCATCACCGCCTCGACGACGAGCCGCGGCCGATAGGCCCGCGGCGCTTCGAGGTGCTCGTCGGTGTCGAGCTGTCGGACGGCTCGACGGCGACGTCGTTCCAGGGCGATGCGCTCGTCGGCCCGGGCCAGGTCACGTCGGATGGTCCGGTCCTCCAGCCCCAGGGAGGCGGCGGTGGCGGTCGCAGCTACGAGATGACCTACTGGCTCACGCCGCGGCCGGTCGGCGACCTGACCGTCGTCGCGGCCTCGGTGACGTACGGCCTGCCCGAGGGTCGCGTCGTCATCCCGGGGGAGGCCATCGCCTCCGCCGCGGGCCGCGGCCAGGTGCTGTGGCCGCGCGAACCGGACCGGCAGTACCGGCCGGACGACGTGGGGCCGCCTGAGGTGCCGCCGGGAGGATGGTTCGCGCGCGTGCTGGGCGGCGGGTAGTCGGCGCGGTCTGCGGCAGGTCAGGCGGCCGCGGCCATCTGCGCACGCAGGCGCAGCGAGAGGCGAGCGACCACCAGCACGAGCAGGCAGGCGATCCCGACGGCGACCGCGATCGACCGCCAGACGTCGCCGACCCCTTCGCCGAGGACCGCGACCCGCCAGATGGGGTCGATCATCCAGTAGGTGGGGAAGAGCTTCGCGATCCACTGCGGCCACTGCGGGAAGACGTAGAAGATCACCGGGCCGAACAGCAGGATCCCGCTGCTCTTCATGATGGTGAAGAGCATCGACGCGTCCTTGGCGAGCGACCCGATGACGACGCCGATGAGCGACGCGAAGACCGCACCCAGGAGCACCACCGCGACGACGTCGAGCCAGTTGCTGCCGAGCGCGCCGTTGAGCAGCAACGTCACGACCGACATCAGGAACGCCATGACGGCGCCGAGCGCGGCCTTGGCCGTGAGGATCTCGCTCAGCCTCGCGGGGGTCACGAGCATCGCGGTGAGCGTGCCGTGCACCTTCTCGTCGACGATGCTCGAGGCCGGCAGGAACGTGCCCGCGACGAAGAGCGCGTACATCACGAGGATCGGCACGAGGCGGAGCGAGATGGGCAGGCCGGTCGTGCCGGACTGGACCAGCTCGACGTCGACCGGCGGCGTCCGCCCTTCGACCGCGCGGACGAGGTCGAGCGTCGTGACGCTCAGGATGATGCGGTTGGACGCGTACGACTGTCCGCTGAGGTACAGCTCGAGGGGCGGCTTCTGCCCCGAGCGCACGGCGTCGTCGAACCCGGCCGGGAGGACGAGCCCGGCGTCGACGTCGTTCGCCTCGACCGCGCGCCTGAGCTCCGCGGCGGTGTCGAGCATCGTGAGGTCGATGCCGTCCGTGGCGCGGACCGCCGCGGTGATCGCGGACCTGCCGTCGTCCACGATGGCCAGGCGCGGCTGCGGCGCGAACAGCGAACCGAACGCGAGCTGGAACACCGCGGTGAGGACCACCGGCAGGGCGATGGCGTACAGGAAGAGCGGGGTGCGGGGCCCGAGTGCGAGGTCCTTGCGGAGCACCTTCCAGATGCGCGAGGGGCTCACAGCGTCCGCACCTTCCTCCGCAGCGTCAGCAGGCCGGCCGCGTAGATGACCGCGACCCACGCGAGGGCCAGTCCGAGGCTGCCGGCGACCTGCGACCACCCGGCGCCGTAGGCCGTCACCTGGGTGAGGGTGTCGATGATCGGGTACGACGGCAAGACCGTGACCCAGGAGGCGGCCGTGCCCGGGAACAGCACCGAGAACGCCGGGACCATGAGCGGCAGGATGAAGAGCATGTTGTAGAAGAGCGTGCCGATGAAGTCCTTTCCGGCCGATCCGGTGATCATCGCGATCCCGGTGAACATGACGGCTCCGAGCAGCACGGTCGCGAGCAGGATGCTCCAGCTCGAGGTCGTCAGCGAGCGGACGGCGACGAGCAGGATCAGCCCCTGCCCGCCCGCCAGGACCGTGCCGCAGATCGTCTTGGCGGCGAGGAAGTCGCCCACGCGCGCGGGCGTCACCAGCACCGCGGTCACGGTCCGCTCGAGGATCTCGCTCGCGATGAGCCAGGACAGCGCGAAGGTCTCGATCATGAGGACGAAGAACGCGAGCATCGGGCGGAGCTTGTCGCGCAGGGACGCCTGGTCGCCCACGCGGTCGGGCCCCAGGACGGCGGCACCCTGCGCGGACTGCGACACCGGCAGCGCGTCGCCGGTGATCGAGTACGCGATCTCCCGGACGAAGCTCGTCATCGCCGTCGTGATCTCGGGTGCGACCGCGGCGTCGGCGTAGACGGTGACGGTGGGTCTCTCGCCCGCGGCCGTGGACTCCACGAAGCGGTCGGGGAACGCGATCCCGATCGCCAAGGCGAGCTTCCGGGCACCGTGCGGTGCCGTCGGCTGGGCGCCGGCACCCACGAGGACGATGTCGCCCGCCCCCGTGCGGTACACGTCGAGGTCGCCTGCCACGGCGGCCGCGAGGTGGTCGGCGGTGTCGACCGCCACCAGGTCGAGCCCCTGGGTGGCGTCGGCGCCCGCGCCCACCTGGAGCTGCTGCACCAGCGAGTCCATCCCGGTCTGGTGGATCCCGAGCGTGATCGTCTCGTTCACCGTGCCGGGCACGAGGTAGTACGTGAGCGCGAAGAGCACCAGGCCGACGACCGAGACGCGGATGTAGAGCGGGTCGCGAGAGAACTCCCTGAAGTCCTTGCGGACGATCGCGGCGACGATCGCGGCACGGGAGACGCGGCCGCTCACTCCTCGAGCCCCCTGCCCGTGAGCTGGATGAAGATGTGCTCGAGCGTCGCCTCCTCGGTGTGCATCGTCAGCAGCGCGGGGGAGGCCACGAGCTGAGCGAGACGCGCGGAGCCCGCGCCGCCGTCGAGGGGCAGCGTCTCCTCGCGGACGCGATCGCCATCGCGGTACCGCACCGTCGCGGCGCGGGTGCCGTACCTGAGCTTGAGGTTCTCGGGGGTGTCCAGCTCGACGATCTCGCCGTTGTTGATGAAGGCGACGCGGTCGGAGAGCTGGTCCGCCTCGAACATGTCGTGCGTCGTGAGGAGGACGGCTGCGCCCCGCGCTGCCTCCTCCTGGATGGTCGTGCGGATCGCGGCGGCGGTCCCCGGGTCGAGACCGTCGGTGGGTTCGTCGAGGAAGAGGACGTCGGGATGGTTGATGAACGCGCGGGAGATCATCATCCGCTGACGCATCCCCTTGGAGAACGTCTTGACGCGGTCGTTCGCGCGATCGCCCAGCCCCACGCGGCGCAGCACGCCGGCTGCGTCGGGGTCCTTGATCCCGTAGAGCGACGCGAAGAACTCGAGGTTCTCCGTGGCCGACATGCTCAGGTAGAGGTTCTTCTCCTCGAAGCACACGCCGATGCGCGCCTGCATCTCGGGGTCGTCGGTGCTCACGTCGATGCCGAGCACCGAGGCGCCACCGCCCCCCGGCGGCAGCTGTCCGGTGAGCACCTTGATCGTCGTGGACTTGCCGGCGCCGTTCGGACCGAGGAACCCGAGGATCTCTCCCGGCACGACGTCGAACGAGATCCCCTTGACCGCCTCGAGGTCGCCGTAGGAGTAGCGCAGACCGTTGACGCTGATCGCCGGCCCGGTCATCGACCCGTCCCTCCGCCCCGCGCGCCGGTGTGGCGCGGACATGAGGCCGACGGGACGACGCAGAACCGGCTCGTTGGTCCCACCTCGACAGTAGGCCGATCGACAGGTCGGGGCGAGCGCACCGGACGCCCGCACCGGTGGTCGGTGCGGGCGTCCCGTGGGTCTCGGTGGAGCGAGCGGTCAGCTGGTCGTGGTGGCGGACGGCGCGTCCGTCGGGGCGGTGCCGCGCGCTCCGTCGGACGGGCCGTGCATGCCGTCGGCCTTGCCGCCGCCGGGGCCGCCGGTCTGGGTGCCGGTCACGGTGAAGCTGGCGTCCATCTGGACGATGAGGCGCTCACCGGCCGCCGTGACGAGGTGGGCCTCGTAGACGCCGTCGCTGTCGGTCTCGACGCGCTGGATGGTCGCGCCGGGGTACGCGGCGAGGGCTGCCGCGGTGGCGCTGGTCGCGTCGGTGCCTGTCAGCAGGTGCTCGTCGGACCGGACGCTCTTGCTCTCGTCGACGGTGCTGCCCGCGGCGGGTGCATCCGCGGCGGCCGCGGTGCTCGAGGTCGTGGCTGACGGCGTGCTGTCGGCCGCGTTGGCGGCCGCAGCGGCTGCCATGACACCTGCGCCGGCGATGGCGCCGACGAGCGCGACTCCGGCGATGCGCTTGCGGAGGGGGGACGGGGTGGTTGTCATGAGATCTCCTGGGATGGGGCCGTGAGTGCTTTGCCCGATCAGGATGCGCACCGAACCTGACCGCTGGCCGTCGGCTCCGGTATGCGCGGCGTGTGAGTCCGCAGCTCGGCCCCCACGGACGACGAAGGGCCCGTGACACGCATCGCTGCAGGTCACGGGCCCTTCGGGGGAGAGGGTGTCAGCGCAGGACGCGCGTGCCGTCGTTGGGGCGGTGGCGCTGGGCGGCGCCGGCCGTGCCGTAGGGGTAGTCGGAGACGACGGGTGCGCTCACCTCGTCGAGCAGCTTGAGCTCGCCCGCGGTGAGCACGACGGAGGCGGCGCCCAGGTTGTCGGCGAGCTGGGCGGTCGTGCGGGCGCCCAGGATCACCGAGGTGACGGCGGGCTGCGCCTCCAGCCATGCCAGGGACACCTGGGCCTGGTTGACGCCCTGGGCCGTGGCGATCTCCGCGACGGTCTCGAGGATCTGCCAGGTGCGTTCCTGCTTGTTGCGGGGCTCCCACGCCTCCATCCCGCGCTTCGGGTTCTCGCCGAGCCGTGTGGCACCCGTCGGGTCGGCGTCGCGCCGGTACTTCCCGGTGAGCCAGCCTCCCGCGAGCGGCGACCACGGCAGCAGACCGATGTTCGCGTCGAGGGCTGCGGGCACGATCTCGGACTCGATCTCCCGGACGAGCAGGCTGTACTGGGGCTGGAGCGTGACGGGCGGAGTGAAGCCGCTGGCACGCGCCACGTGCACGGCCTTGGTCAGCTGCCAGCCGAGGAAGTTCGAGAACCCGTAGTAGGCGATCTTGCCGGCGCGGACGGCGTCGTCGAGGAACCGCAAGGTCTCCTCGAGCGGCGTCACGGCGTCCCAGGCATGCATCTGGTAGAGGTCGATCTGGTCGGTGCCGAGCCGCCGCAGGGACGCGTCGAGCGCGCGGGTGAGGTGGCGCCGGGAGGTGCCGAGGTCGTTGGGGCCGACGCCCATCGGGAAGCGGCCCTTCGTGGCGATCACGACCTGCTCGCGCTCGGCGGGGTGCGCGGCGAGCCAGCGCCCGATGATCTCCTCCGACGTGCCCGCGCTGTACACGTCGGCCGTGTCGATGAAGTTGCCGCCCCCAGCGACGTAGTCGTCGAGGATGGCGTGGGAGGTCGCCTCGTCGGCCTCCGCGCCGAAGGTCATCGTTCCCAGAGCGAACGTCGAGACGATCGCCCCGCTGTTCCCGAGTGTGCGGTAACGCATGGGGTGCCCTTTCGTTGTCGAACAGGGTGCCGTGCGGTCCCCGATGGCGGCCGTCGGCATCTCCCGTATTACTACACCAACCGAACAAATACCTCGACGAGTGTCCGTGGTAGCGGGTGATGGCCGGCTATCGAGGAGGTTCGGCGGTCCCGCGTCGCGTGAGCTCGACCGGGCGGATGCCGAACCATGCGGCCTCGGCGGCGTCGTGCGTGATCAGGAGCGTCGTCCGACCCTTGCAGCGCTCGCGGACGTACGTCATGACCAGGGTCTTCGCCTCGGCATCGAGCCCCTTGAAGGGCTCGTCGAGCACGACGAGGTCGGCGTCGGCCATCAGGGCCCGGACGATGGCGACCCGTCGACGCTGACCGCCCGACAGGTCACGCACCGGCTTCACGAGCGACTCGCCGTCCATGCCGACCTGGCGCAGCTCGGACTCCACGGCTGACGCAGGGATGGCGCGGTCCAGGACCAGGCGCACGTTGCCCACCGCGCTGAGCTGGTCGCACAGCCGGTCCTCCTGGAAGACGGCAGCGCGCCGCCGCCCGTCAAGACCGCTGATGACGCCCTCGTCGGGCACGGCCAGCCCCAGCAGCAGGCGGGCGACCGTCGTCTTCCCGGAACCGTTGGGTCCCATCAGGACGGTGACGCCGCCCTCGACGAGGTCCAGGTCGAGCCGGTCGAGCACGACCTCGTCCCCGAACCGCCGGGTCACCCCGCGCAGCGTGATCACGTCGTCCGCCCACGGGCGACCCGGACCTGCACGCGCGACAGCGTCGCGAGCACGAGCCGCTCGAAGCCGTAGCTGACCGCGACGATCACGACCGTCCAGGCGAACAGGTCGGCGGTGCTGAGGAACAGCTTCGCCTGGTAGAGCTGCTCGCCGATGCTGCCCCGCGGCAGACCGATCACCTCGGCCGCGATGCCGCTCTTCCACGCGAGGCCGACGCCGACCTTGCAGCCCGCGACGAAGAACGGCAGGACGGCGGGCATGTCGACGGCGGGGAGCCGGCGCAGCAGTGGCACCGCGAAGACCCGCGCGACCTCGAGGAGAGAGCGGTCACGGTGCCGGATTCCCTCGAGGACGTTGGTGTAGATGATCGGGAGGACCATCAGGAAGCTGATGACGAACGACAGCCGGTCGCTGCTCGCCCACATGAGCACCAGGATGATGAAGCTGACGACGGGCGTGCTGCGGACCGCCGTGAGCAACGGGGTCAGCAGCGCGTCGACGACCCGCGAGCCGGCCGCCAGCGCCGCGCCGAGGACGCCGACCAGCGCGGCCAGCAGGAACCCCGCCGAGATCCTGACGAACGAGTGCGCGACGGTGCCCCAGAAGCCGGTCGTCGGCACGAGCTCCACGAGCCGGACGAGCACGCCGGCGGGTGAGACCAGCAGGATCTCCTGATGGACGACGACGGTGGCGACCTGCCACACGCCTACCCAGAACGCGAGGACCAGGGCCGGGCGGACGATCCGCCACGGCACGGCCCGGGTCGGCGCGCTAGCTGCCGAGGTAGAAGTCATCGCCCGGCAGGCTTCCGCCGACCGAGGCCGGGTCGGCCCCGAACAGGACCTTCAGGTACCCGCTCAGGGTCGTCTTGAGCGCAGTGCCGTCGATGTAGGTGATGTTGCAGGCGGGGATCGCGGCCTCGGCGATCTGGGCGGAGGGCACGATGCCGACCTCGGCGATCAGCGGGGCGGCCTTCGCCGGGCTGGTGTTCGTGAACTCGGTCGACGCCTTGTAGTCGGTCAGGAAGTCGGCGAAGGCGGCCGGGTTCTTCTCGGCGAACGCCCGGCGGACCACGACGACACCCGTGACCATCTGGGAGTCCTTGGTGACCTTGGCCCACTCGTCGGTGAGGGTCAGCGCGGTGCGGATGGTCGGGCTCTTCGCCTTCAGCACCGTGACGTACGGCTGGGGCAGGACGCCGATCGCACCGGGCGTGCTGGCGAGCACCGCCGCGACCTCGGTGGCCTCGCTCTTGAACTCGACGGTGACGTCGGTCGCCGGGTCGAGGCCGTTCTGCTTGAGCAGGTAGTCCAGGACGTACTCCGGCGACGCGCCCTTGCCGGTGCTGTAGATCGTCTTGCCCTTGAGGTCGGCGATGGTCCTGACGGTGTCACCCTGCTCGAGGACCTCGAGCATCCCCAGGGTGTTGATCGCCGCGACCTGGATCGCCGCGTCCGGCGTCGCCTTGAGCTTGTTGTAGAGCACCGCCGCGAGGTTGGCCGGGAGCAGCGCGACGTCGACGTCGCCCTTCATGAGCTGCGGCACGACCTCGTCCGGCGTGCCGTACATGGTCGCCTCGTAGTCCTGCTTGCCCTGACCGGCCTCGGCGTCGCTCGTCAGCTTGACGAGGCCCATCGTCGTCGGGCCCTTGAGCGACGCGATGCGGATCGTCGTCTTGACGGCCGATGCCTCAGGGCTCGCCGCGGCGCTCGTCGAAGCTGCGGTGGTGGCCGCCGCGGGCGTGGAGCCGGCACAGCCGGGCAGCAGGGCGAGCACCAGCATCATGCCGGCCGCCGCCGTGGCGAGTCGCTTCATGGAGGTCGGGCCCTTCATCGGGTCGGGACGATCGGCTCGACCCGGAACGGGGCGTAGCTCGTGTGGAGCAGGTGGTGGGCGGTGTCGGAGTTGGGCTCGCCGTAGTACTCGTCGTACAGCCGGAGGATGTCGGGGTTCTCCTGCGACTTGCGGTAGCGCGAGGTCTGGTCGATGTTGACGAGAACCTTCTGGCGGGCCGCCATCTCGCCGACCCGGTCGGGCACGGGGTGGCCGGCGCCGTTGATGCAGCCACCGGGGCAGGCCATGACCTCGACGAGGTCGTAGCCCACGTCCTCGCCGGCCACGATGCGCCGGACGAGCGGGTCGACGTTGTTGAGGCCCGAGATCACGGCCACCCGGACGGTCGTGCCGCCTGCGGTGACGGTCGCCTCCTTGAAGCCCTCGAAGCCGCGGACCTCGTGGAAGTCGAGCTGGTCGACGAGGGGCTCGCCGGTGAGCTTCTCCACGGCCATCCGCAGGGACGCCTCCGCGACACCGCCCGAGGCGCCGAACAGCACGCCCGCGCCGCTCACCCGTGCGTACGGCGCATCGAACTCGCCGGGGGTGATGTCGTCTGGCTTCAGGCGCAGCATCTCCGCCATCTCGATGAACTCCGTCGTCGTCAGCACGGAGTCGACGTCGCGGATCCCCTCGGGCGCGAACTCCGGCCGGGCGGCCTCGTACTTCTTCGCGAGGCACGGCACGATCGACACGACGTACAGCTCGTCGAGGCTGACGCCCGCCTGCTGGGCGAAGTGGTTCTTCACCGTCGCGCCCATCATCTGCTGGGGCGACTTGCAGCTCGACAGGTGGGGGATCATCTCCGGCCACCGGCGCTCGACAAGGTTCACCCAGCCGGGGCAGCACGACGTGAAGTGGGGCAGCACGCCGCCCGACGTCACCCGGCCGAGGAACTCGGTCGTCTCCTCCATGATCGTGAGGTCGGCGGCGAACGAGAAGTCGAACACCTTGTCGAAGCCGATCTTGCGCATCATCCCGGCGATGAACGCCGACGCCTCGTCGAACGGGATCCCGTACTCGGCGGCGATCACGCTGCGCACCGCGGGCGCGACGAACCCGACCACGACCTTGTGCGGGTCGTTGATCGCCGTGAAGACGTCGCCGCGCTCCCGCACGTAGTCGAGCGCACCGCACGGGCAGGCCCGCACGCACTGGCCGCACGAGACGCAGTCGGTGAGCCCGAGCGGGAGGCCGGTCGTGGTGCCGACCGTCATCCGTCCGCCGCTGAACTGGAACGCGAGGACGCCCGGGCCCTCGATCTCGGCGCAGGCCGCGACGCACCGGCCGCACCCGATGCACTTGTTGTTGTCGCGGATGATGAACGGGTGGTCGGCCACGATCGGCGAGTACGGGCGGATGTGCAGAGGGGTTGCGAACGAGACGCCGTGGTCGGTCGCCTCCTGACGCAGGGCGCAGTGGTCCTGCTTGGCACACCCGCACTTGAGGCAACGGGCGGCCTCGGCGCGTGCCTGCTCCTCGGTCAGTCCCGTCTCGACCTCGACGAAGCTGTCGATGCGGGCCGCGGGCGCGAGGCCCGGCATGCTCGCACGCGTGAGCTTCGGGATGTCCTCGAACTCAGCCTTCGGCAGGTCCTCGAGCGTCCCCCGGCTGCACGTGTAGTCCTCGGTGCTCGGACGCACGTAGCCGCGGGTCACGAACTCGTCGATCGCCATCGCGGCACGCCGCCCGGCCGCGACGGCCTGGATCACGGTCGCGGGGCCCGTCACGCAGTCGCCGCCCGCGAAGACGTTCGACTCCGACGACTGCATCGTGAAGCCGTCGACGTCGATGTCGCCCCACTTGTTGAGGCGCACCGGCAGGTCGTTGTAGAGGAAGCCGGTGTCGGTGCTCTGGCCGATGGCGCCGATGATCGTGTCGGCCTCGATGACGAAGTCGCTGCCCTCGATCATCACGGGGCGGCGGCGGCCCGACCGGTCCGGCTCGCCGAGCTCCATCCGCGTGCAGTGCAGCTGCTTGGTGCCGTCGTCGGCCTCGGTGATCTTGGTCGGTGCCGTGAGGAAGACCATCTCGACGCCCTCGTGCAGCGCCTCCTCGACCTCGAACGCCTCGGCGGGCATCTCGGTGCGCGTCCGCCGGTAGACGAGCTTGACGCTCTTGGCGCCCTTGCGCAGCGCCGTGCGGACGCAGTCGATCGCGGTGTTGCCACCGCCGATCACGACGACGTTGTCGCCGCGCGAGCGGGTCGATCCCTTGGTGATGTGCCGCAGGTAGTCGATGCCGAGCTCGACGTGCTCGAGGCGGTCGCCGTCGATGCCCAGCGGCGTCGCGCGCCACGAGCCGATCGCGAGGTACACCGAGTCGAAGTCCCGCTTGAGGTCCTCGAGGTTCAGGTGGGTGCCGAGCGCCTTGCCGGTGACGAGCTGGACGCCGAGCGCCTGGATGACGCCGATCTCCTGGTCGAGCGTGGCCTTCGGGAGCCGGTACTCGGGGATGCCGTAGCGCATCATGCCGCCGGCGTGGTCCTGCTTCTCGAACACCGTGACGGCGTGGCCGGCGATGGCGCTGTAGTACGCGGCGGACAGCCCGGACGGCCCCGCGCCGACGACGGCGATCCGCTTGCCGGTCGGCGCCTCGACCCGCGGGAGCCACGGCTCGTCCTGCGCCATGTCCCAGTCGGCCGCGAACCGCTTCACGTAGTTGATCGCGACCGGCTCGTCGACGAGGCTGCGGCGGCACTCGGACTCGCACGGGTGCGGGCACACGCGGCCGCACACCGAGGGGAACGGGTTGCGGTCCTTGATGACGTGGACGGCAGCCTGGAAGTTCCCGTCTGCGACATGGCTCAGGTACGTCTGGATGTCGATGTTGGCCGGGCACGTCTCGACGCACGGTGCCACGCAGTCGGCGTTGTGGTCGCACAGGAGCTGCTGGAGCCGCACCTTGCGGTACTCGACGAGCCGGGGGGAATGGGTCGTGATGACCATGCCGGCCCTGACCGGGGTCAGGCACGCCTTCACGTCGCGGGGCGCCTCGGCACCGACCTCGACGACGCACAGGCCGCAGTTGCCGTTGGACCGCTCGAGCCGGATGTCGTGGCAGAGCGACGGCACCTCGATGCCTTCCAGCACGAGCGCCTCGAGAATCGTCAGGCCCTCGAAGACCTCGATCTCGCGGCTGTTCACCGTGACGGTGAAGCGGTCGCTCTCAGACAGTTCGCGCACGTCAGACCTCCGTTGGTGTGATCGCGGGCGCAGCAGCAGCTCTCCGTGCCTTCCGCTACGTCGCGTGCAGCACGGTGGTGCCGACGCTGGCTCCTGCGAGCACAGTAAGGTCGCGCTTCGGCCTGTTTGCCGGACTTCAGACCTAGGTGGCGGGGTTCCGCCGAGGCGGATCGCTTCGGCTCAGGCGCGGACGACGTGGACGTCGACGCCGCGCGCGGCGATCCGCTCGAGCTCGTCGGGGTCGGCCGTGTCGTCGGTGACGAGCGTGTGGATCTCGCCGAGGTCGGCCATCTTGGCGAGCGTGACCCGGCCCACCTTGGAGCCGTCGGCGACGACCATCACCCGCTGGGCGTGCGCGACCATCGCGTGGTTGGTGCGCGCCTCGGTCTCGTCGTGCGTCGTGGCTCCGCCGAGGGCGCTGATGCCGTCGGTGCCGAGGATCGCCGTGCCGACGTTGATCGCGTTGAACGTGTTCTCCGCGAGCACCCCGACGGCCTCGTAGGAGCTGGGCCGGACGACTCCGCCGGTCATGATCACCTTGAGGTTGGGCCGCGAGGCGATCGCCATGACCGTGGTCAGGGAGTTCGTCACGATCGCGAGAGCCGGCCGTGCGGCCAGGACCTTCGCGACCTCCGCCGTCGTCGTGCCGCCGGAGAGGGCGATGCTGTAGGGCCCGTCGGGGAGCAGCTCCGCGGCGCGGCGGGCGATGCGCTGCTTCGCCTCGCGGAACTGCGAGTCGCGGAGGCGGACGGGCACCTCCACCTGCGGGGTGGAGACGCGGGCGCCGCCGTGGGTGCGGACGAGGAAGCCCTGCTCCTCCATGTCGGCGAGGTCGCGCCGGACCGTCGCCGCGGACACGTCGAGCTCGCGCGTCAGGGTGGCGAGGCTGACGAAGCCGTCCTCGTCGAGGAGCGAGAGCTCGGCGAGCATGCGTTCGGATCGCTTGTTCGAGATCGCCCGCGGTGCGGATCCGTCGAACGGCAGGTTCGCCACCGGGGTCTCCCTCTGGTCGGCTGGACGCCGGACCGCTCAGTAGAAGTGATCGGTTCTCACGAGATCTGCGCATATTCTTGCACGATTTGAGCAGCGCGCAGATGATCGACGCCATGACCAGAGTCGCGTTCATCGGTGCCGGAAGCGTCGTCTTCACACGTCAGCTCGTCGCGGACCTGCTCCGCTTCCCCGAGCTCGCCGACGTCACGTTCGCGCTCCACGACCTCGACCCGGAGCGGCTCGCCGTGGCCGAGGGCACGGCGAGACGGCTCAACGAGCAGCTCGGCACCCACGCCACGGTCGTCGCGACCCTCGACCGGCGCGAGGCGCTCGCGGGCGCGGACTTCGTGATCAACATGATCCAGGTCGGCGGCATCGACGCCACGATCAAGGATCTGCGCATCCCCGCCGGCTACGGCCTGCGGCAGACGATCGGCGACACGACCGGCGTCGGTGGCGTGTTCCGTGCCCTGCGCACGTTCCCCGCCCTGACCGCCCTGACCGCGGACATGCGGGACGTGTGCCCCGACGCGTGGCTCCTCAACTACACGAACCCCATGGCGATGAACGTCTGGTGGGCGTCCGTGGTCGCCCCGGAGATCAAGACCGTCGGGCTGTGCCACAGCGTCTACTGGACCGCGCACGACCTGGCCGAGCTCGTCGGGGTGCCGCTCGAGGAGACGCACTACCGTGCCGCCGGGGTCAACCACCAGGCGTGGCTGCTCGAGTGGACCCACCAGGGCCGCGACCTCTACCCGCTGCTCCGCGAGCGGATCGCCGCCGAGCCCGAGCTCGAGCGCCGCGTCCGCGTCGAGATCTTCCGGCGCATCGGGTACTACCCCACGGAGACGAGTGAGCACTCGTCGGAGTACCTGTCCTGGTTCCTGCGCTCCGACGAGCAGATCGCACGGTTCCGGATCGAGCCGCTCCAGTACATCGGGATCAGCCAGGGGAACGTCGCGGAGTTCGAGACCGCCAAGGTCCTGCTCGCCGGGACGGACCCCTTCCCCGTCGAGGGGGGCGCGGCCGAGTACGCCCCGCAGGTCATCCACTCGATCGTCACCGGGACGCCGCGCGAGATCCACGGGAACGTCGTCAACAACGGGCTGATCGACAACCTGCCCGCGGGTGCCGTCGTCGAGGTCCCGTGCCTCGTCGACGCGAGCGGGCTGCGGCCGGTCCCCATGGGTGTCCTGCCGCCGCAGTGCGCCGCGCAGAACCGGCCCTACCTGTCGGTCGCGGAGCTGACGATCGAGGCTGCCCGACGCGGCGACCCGCGACTCGTGCGGCAGGCCGTCCTCATGGACCCGAACGCGTCCTCCACGCTGCGACCCGAGCAGATCTGGGAGATGTGCGACGACCTGGTCGCCGCGCACGGCGACCTGCTGCCGGAGGCCCTGCGGCAGCCCCTGCCCGCGAGCGGGTTGTGACGCTCGCCCGCACCGGGGACCTCATCGCCGCGGCGGTCAGCGCACGCAGCGCCGTCCTGGCGTTCAACGTCATCACGCTCGAGCACGCCCAGGGCATCGTCGGAGGGCTCGAGCACGCCGGCGTGGCGGGGATCCTCCAGGTCAGCGAGAACGCCGTCCACTTCCACCACGGGCGCATGGAGCCTCTCCTCGCGGCCTGCCGGGAGCTCGCGGACGAGGCGACCGTCCCGGTCGCGATCCACCTCGACCACTTCCAGGACGCCGCCCTCACCGCCGAGGGGATCCGTCTCGCGGCCCGGCTCGGCGTCACGTCCGTCATGGTCGACGCGGCCCACCTGCCCTACACGGACAACGTCGCGGCGACGGCCGCGCTCGCGCAGACGGCGCACCGCGAAGGCCTCTGGGTCGAGGCCGAGCTCGGTGCGATCGGCGGCAAGGCCGGTGCGCACACCCCGGGCGTGCGCACCGATCCGGAGGAGGCGCGCGACTTCGTGGAGCGCACGGGGGTCGACGGTCTCGCCGTGGCCGTCGGGAGCACACACGCCATGACCTCGGCGGACGCGAGCGTGGACATCGGGCTGATCGAGCGGCTGGCCGCCCTGGTGCCCGTTCCGCTCGTGCTGCACGGCTCCTCGGGCGTCACCCCGGACAGCCTCGGTGCAGCGGTCCGCGCGGGTATCCGCAAGGTCAACGTCGGGACCGCCCTCAACGTCGCGTACACCGGCGAGATCCGGCGGCTCCTCGACGGGGACGCGCGCGTCACGGACCCGCGCGCCTACCTGGCCGGGGCCCGGGACGCGGTCTCCGAGTCCGTCCTGCGGCTGTGCTCGCTCGTGCAGCAGCCCTCGCCGCAGCCGTAGCGCAGCCCAGCCCAGCCTGCGCCAGACCCGCCAGCCAGCCCCGCGTGCCGGCTGCGGGATCGTCGCTGCCTAGGGAGCCGTCGGCGGGATCGCCGCCCGAGCCAGCAGTCCCGCACCGAGGCACGCGGCGTTGTCGCCCAGCTGGGCGACGACGACGCGGGGTTCCTGCTGCCAGACGAGCAGCTCGTGGAGCCGGCTGCGCAGCGGACCCAGCAGCGCCTCGCCGGCGTGGGAGAGGCCGCCGCCGATGACGATCAGCTCCGGGGCGAGCAGCGACGTGTAGGTCGCCAGAGCCCGCGCGAGGGCGTCGACCGCTTCGCCCCAGACGGTCGCCGCAGCCCGGTCGCCGGCGACCATCAGGTCCAGCACCTCGCGGCCGCCGGCCGCGGATCCGCCGGTCACCCGGTTGTACCGCTTCGCGATGGCGGCTCCGGAGGCGATGGCCTCGAGGCATCCGTGGGCACCGCAGGCGCAGTCCTCCCCGGAACCGACGTCGGTGTGACCGATCTCGCCGCCGTACTTGTTCTCGATGAGGCACCCGGCCACGAACATCGCGCCGGAGATGCCCGTCCCGAGCGGCAGGAAGAGGACGTCGTCGACCCCGCGGGCAGCGCCGAGGGCGCGTTCGGCGAGGCCGCCCGCACGGACGTCGTGGCCGAAGCCGACGGGGAGCCCGCTCCGTGCCACGACGCGCTCGCGGAACGGCACGTCACGCCACTCGATGTTCTCGGAGTACACCGCGACGCCGGCACGGTCGTCGACGAGCCCGGGCACGACGAGCCCGACCGCGACGGCACCGTCGGCGTGGACCAGCAGCTCATCGACGGCACTCAGCACGGCGGCGACCACGGCGTCGGGCCCCGCGCTCCGCGGCGTCGGCCAGCGGTAGAGGTCCACGACCTGGTTGTCCGCGTCCAGGACGGCACCCTTCATCGCGGTGCCGCCGACGTCGAGCGCGACCACCCGGCCGCTGCCGATCGCGCCGTTCATGCGGCGACCGCGGCGAACCGCGCGAGCCAGACGGGGTCGGCGGCGACCGCGTCGTCGAGGATGGCTCGCGCCGTCGCGGAGTCGGGGACGAGCGGGTCGAGCAGGAGAGCCTGCAGCGCGCGCTCACGGTCGCCCAGCACGGCCGCCTGCACGGTCAGCTCCTGCTGGTGCGCGCGCGCCGTGAGGACCGCGGCGATCGCGTCGGGAAGCGGCCCGACTGCCAGCCCGGTGATCCCGGCGGCACCGACCACCGCGGGGACCTCGACCACCGCGGTGGGCGGCAGGTTCGAGATCTTGCCGTCGTTCGGGAGGTTGACCGCCATCTCCACGTGGTCACGTCCACTCACGATGGCCTCAGCGATCGACACGAGACGTTCCGCCTCCTGGTTGTCGGGCACGTTCAGCGGCTCGACACCGCTCGCCTGGGCGCGCAGGTGCTCCCAGAGGTCGTCCTTCTCGGCGATGTACTCCAGCGTCATGTCCTGACCACCCTGCAACCCCCAGCCCAGGTCACCAGCCTCCGCACCCCGGAGGTAGTCGGAGAAGAACTCGGCGACGTGCCGGTCACCCGGAGCCGGGTACCGGCCGAACGTGCGCAGCAGGTCCGCCGACACCGCGGCGTGCACGCCCTCGCGCCGGTTGGACGGCGCAGCACGGTCGCCGCCGCGCTCGGCCACGAGCTCCCGGAGCCGAGGGTAGAGGTCGACGCCGTCGGCACGGATGTCCAGCAGCCAGCACAGGTGGTTGAGCCCCGCGAAGACCGCGTGCACGGCGTCCGGCGCGAGCCCGAGGTCGGCGGCGAGCGCGGACCTCGTGTGCATGGTCCCGTGGCACAGCCCGATGGTGGAGACGTCGGTGTGCCGGGTGATGGCCCGGACGTTGGCCGTCAGCGGGTTCGTGTAGTTGACCAGCCACGCCGCCGGGGCCACGTCCGCGACGTCCTCGGCGATGGCGACGAGCTCGGGGATGTGCCGCAGCGCCCGCAGCACGCCACCGGGCCCGACGCTGTCGCCGACGGTCTGCTGGATGCCGTACCTCGCGGGGACGTCCAGGTCCGCACGCCACCCCTCGGCCGAGCCGACGGCGATCGTCGTCGTCACGAAGCGCGCACCCACGAGCGCCTCCCGACGGTCGGTGCTCGCCTCGACACGCAGGCCGGACCCGAGGTGCGTCGCGATCCGGCGCCCGAGCGCGGCCATCGTCTCGGCCGCCTCGGCGTTGACGTCGACCAGGCGCACCGTGAAGTCCTCGAACGCTGGCGAGGAGGCCAGGTCGCGCAGCAGGCCCGGTGTGAACACCGTGCTCCCCGCGCCGACGAGGACGACGACGTCCCGCTCGGCCCTCACTTCACGCTCCCGGTCAGCAGCCCGCTCACGATGTACTTGTTCAGGGTGACCGCGATGACCGCGGGCACCGCCATGGCCAGGACACCGGCCGCGCTGAGCAGCGTGAACGGCACGACGTGCCGGCCCTGGAGCGCCGCGATGACGACCGTGAGCGGCTGGGTCGAGAGGTCGCTCGACAGCACGAGCGGGAACAGGAACTGACCCCAGGCGAACAGGAACGTGATGATGGCCGTCGAGATGATCCCGGGCCGCGCCAACGGGATCACCACGTGCCAGAGCACCTGCATGCGGCTGGCTCCGTCCACCTGCCCCGCCTCTTCGATCGCGACGGGGAGGCTCGACATGTAGTTGTAGAGGATCCAGGTCGCGAGCGGCAGGAACCCGGACACGTACACGAGGATGATCCCGGTGTAGGTGTTGACGAGCCCGAAGTTCGTGAGGATCTGGTACAGCGGGATCAGCGTCGTGTAGGCGGGGAACGCCATCGTGGCCAGCACGCCGTAGAACAGGACGTTGCGTCCACGGAACGTCATCCGGGCGAACGCGTAGGCCGCCAGCGTCGACAGCACCACCGTGACGATCGTGGCCACACCGCACTCGATGAAGATGTTCAGCGACGAGCGGCGGACCGCGTCGGGCAGCTCGCCCGAGCCGCTGAGCAGGGAGATGTAGTTCTTGATCGTCGGGGTCGGCGGCAGGTAGTGGGCGGGCTTCGAGGTGATCTGCGCGCCGGTCTGCAGGCTCGCGTTCACGGCCCAGTACACCGGGACCAGCGACCACAGCAGGATGAACAGCACACCGGTCCGGCGGAGCCAGGGACTACGTCGCTTCATCAGAACTCCACCGCTCGGTACACCAGCTTCAGGACCCCGAACGACATCACGAGGGTCGCGACCGTGATCAGCAACGACAGGGCGTACCCCTCGCCGAAGTCCAGGTTCTGGAAGCTGATGAAGTAGGTCTGCATGTTCAGCGACGCCCCCGTCGGGGCCGCGCCGTTGAGCACGTAGGGCTGGTCGAAGACGTTCAGCGTGACGATCACGGCCTGCACCATCGCCACCGTGATCCCGGGCCGGACGAGCGGCAGCGTGATGCGGCGGAACGTGGACCACGTCGAGCAGCCGTCGAGGTTCGCGGCCTCGTACACGTCGCCGGGGATGTTCTGCAGCGACGCGAGCACGAGCAGCGTGGACAGCGGCGTGATCTGCCAGATCTGCACCAGCTCGATGGCCACGATGGTGACGAGCCGGTTCTGACCGAGGAACACCTGGTAGTGGTCGATCAGGTGGAACGACGTCAGGACGCTGTTGAGCAGCCCGGCGTTGCTGTCCCAGATGGTGCTCCAGACGATCGCGGACACGACCCCGGGCAGCGCCCACGGCAGGATCAGCACCGCGATGAGCACGCCCCGCCCGGCGAACTTCTTCTGCAGGGTGACGGCCATCGCGATGGCCAGCACGGTCGACACGAGCACACCGATGAGCACGTACAGCGTGGTGTTGCCGATCGTCGTGCGGACCGCGGCGTCGCTGAACAGGTTCCGGAAGTTGTCCATCCCCGAGAACCGGGTCGGCGGGTCGAGCGGCTGCATCCGGAAGAACGCTCCACCGATCGTGAACGCCGCCGGCACGATCGCCAGCCCCACGATGAACAGGGTGAGCGGCGTGACCAGCGCGTAGGGGAGCAGGTCGAACGGACGCCGCCGGCGCCTGCCCTCGGGGGGCCGCGGCCCGCCGTCAGCCCCGACGGCTGACGGCGAACCCGCGGGATGGATTCCGATGCTCATTGCCCTGCTCCGCGTCTGCGCCGGGTGACGAGCGACCTCATGAGCCGCTCGACTGCTTGTTGGCTGTGTCGACGATCGCCTTGATCGCGTCGTCGACGCTGATCGATCCGGTGGCTGCGCTGTGCAGGTTGGTGTAGACGGCACGGGAGAACTCGGCGTACCAGACCGGTGCGCCCTCGGGGAACACGGGCTTGGCGCTGTTCTTGAGCATGTCGCTCAGCTCGGCGCCGCCGATCAGGTTCCCCTTGGTCGTCAGGTCCTGGACGGCGCTGAGCCGCGAGGGGATGGCGTAGTTCGGCATCACCTTGTCCGCTCCGTTGGCCCCGGCGAAGTCCGACTGCTGCTGGGCCGACGTGAACCACTCGATGAACTTGGCTGCCGCGGCCGGGTACTTCGCCGAGCGCGGGATGCCGATGCCGTCGGGGTTGCCGAGGTTCGGTCCGACGCCGCTCGCTCCCGGCGTGGCCAGGTACTTGACCTGTCCGACCACGCTCGAGGAGTCGGGGACGTCGTACAGCGTCCCGACCATCCCGGAGTAGTCGGAGAACGTGCTCGCGACCGTGCCCTTGGCCATCAGGGTCTGCTCGCCCTGGCTGTCGCTGACGTTGATGTTCCCCGGCGGCACGAGGCCGCTCTGGAGCGCGTCGATCATCCACTTCGCGGCCT
Source organism: Cellulomonas sp. (assembly GCA_036384595.1). Lineage (GTDB taxonomy): Bacteria > Actinomycetota > Actinomycetes > Actinomycetales > Cellulomonadaceae > Cellulomonas_A. The sequence goes on from DASVMA010000344.1 coordinate 20,698, forward strand.
TGTAGCCGGCCGTGTCCGGGGTGGCGAACTGAGGCTTGCCCTTGCCGTCCAGGATCGTGCCGCCGAACGCCGCAGTCGTCTGGTACCAGTACGTGGAGAGCCCCTCGGCCGCGGCGAACGGGATGCTGAGCGGGTTCTCGACCACGCCCTTGTCCTTGATCTGGCGGAGGTCCTTCGTGTACTCGTCCATGGTGGTGGGCATCGTGTCGATGCCGGCCTTGGCGAACAGGTCCTTGTTGACCGTGGTGACCATGAACGAGGCGTCGAACGGGATGCCGATCACGTGCCCGCCGGAGGTGAAGGAGCTCAGCTGCGGCATGTCCGCCGTCAGCGCCTTGGTGTCAAGGTAGTCCTCCAGGGGGAAGAACCAGTTGAGCTTGCCGAGCTGGCCGACGCGGGACCAGTCGACGTCGGTGGCGTCGGCGAAGTAGGTGTTGGCCGTCGCGGCGGCGGTGATCTTCGTCTGCAGGCTGTCCCAGTCGATGTTCGACCACTGGACGGTGATGCCCGTGTCCTTGGTGAACTGGTCCAGAGCCGCCTGCGGCGGGGCCGGGTTCATCAGCGCGACGGTGATCGTCACGCCCTTCGTCTCGGTCGACGCGGCGCTCTTGCCCCCGGAGCATCCGGTGACGAGCAGGCTCAGGGTTGCTGCGCCGGCAACGATCGCGGCCGCCCTCGTGGTGTTCAGCTGACGGGTCATCTGCTGGCCTTTCGGTTCGTGACGTGGTCTGGGGTCGTTCGGGCGGTCAGAGCTGCGGCGGAAGCGCGTGGATCGTCACCCCCTCGACGACGCGGTTGACCGCGCCCGAGGGGAACGGGTTGTCGGGGGTCCGGCCCAGGGCGAGCGAGAAGTGCAGGCCGATCAGCTGCGCGCAGACGACGAGCGGGAGTGCGAGGGCCGCGTCGACGACGTCGTCCAGGCCGTCGATCTGCCACAGGTCGAGGTCGGCGAGGCCGTCCCTGTCGCCGGCGCCGATGGCGACGACATTCTGCGTGCCGAGGGACCGGCGCAGCTCGTCGGCGATGTCCAGGTCGTACTGGCGCGTGTACGGGTCGTTCGAGAGGTAGACGAGCGCGAGGGTGCTGCCGTCGAGCACGGCCTTCGGTCCGTGCCGGAAGCCGAGCGCCGAGTCGAAGTAGGAGACGACGCCGCCGGCGCTGAGCTCGAGGAGCTTGAGCGCGGACTCCCGGGCGAGCCCCGCGAGCGACCCGCTGCCGAGGTAGACGGCACGGCCGTAGCCCCGGCGCGCCAGCTCACCGGCTGCCGCGCCCCGCGTGGTCAGGACCTGCTCGGCCGCGACCGCCAACCGCTCGGCCAGCCCGTCGTCGGCCGCTGACCCCGCGAGGGTGAGCCAGGTCGCGAGAGTCATGCACGTGAAGCTCGACGTCATCGCGAAGCCCTCGTCGTTCGCCCCGTCGGGCATGAGCAGCACGAGGGATCGCGCGGTCCCCGTGTGGCGCCGGTAGAGCTCGCCCTCGGGGTTGCAGGTGACGACGAGGTGATGCACCTCGGTGAGGCACTGCTCGGCGAGCTCGGTGGCCGCGACGCTCTCGGGGCTGTCGCCGGACCGGGCGAACGACACGAGCAGCGTCGGGCGGTCCTCGGCGAAGCACTCGCGCGGGTTGGACACGATGTCGGTCGTGGGGACGGCGTCGACGCGGCGCCTGAGCTGCCGGGTCAACGCCGGCGCGAGGATCTCGCCGGCGAAGGCCGAGGTGCCGGCCCCGGTCAGGACGATCCGCAGCTCGGGACGCGCGAGCAGCGGGTCGAGGAACGCGCTGTTCGTCTCGCGGTCGGCGACCGCCGTGCGGCCGACCTCCCGCCAGAGGACCGGCTGCTGGAAGATCTCCCGTGCGGTCTGCTCGGCACCGCGTTCACCCAGCTCCGGAAGCGTGTAGCCGAATGACGTGTTGATCACGATGCCCTCCTCAGGGACGGGTTGCAGGCGAGCGAGTAGGTGCGCAGGACGTCACGGACGCTGTCGATGACCAGCGCGGTGGGCTCTGCGGCAAGCTCGCCGCGACGGACGCGGGCGTACTGGTTCGGCAGGTACTGGCTCAGCATGGGCAGCGGGATGTCGACGGAGGCGAGGTTGGCCAGCAGCCGCGACTCGGCGGCATGGATCTCGGGATCGGGCCAGTAGTAGCGGACGCGGTCGCTGTAGCTGTAGTACCGGGCGAGGTGCTGGTCCCGCTCGTCACCGTCGTAGTAGCCCTGCCACCACTGCGGCTGGTCCAGCATCCGTCGCTCGACGACCTCGACGAGGTGCGAGCGGTCCGCAGCGTCGACGAGCTCGTCCTCGATGGCGGCCAGGGCGAAGAGGGCCTCCCGGAGCGCGAACGTCAGGCCCGGCCCGACCTTGAGCACCGCCCAGTGGTCCTCGACGAGCTCGGTGAGCCGCTCGGCCGTCTGGTAGTCGGTGGAGTGCGCCTCGAAGACGAGGTTGGGGTGCTCGTCGACGACGTGCTGGAGCTCCTGGGTGCGGTTGCGCTGGTAGTCGACGACACGGAGGTGGTCGAACTCGACGCCGGGCTGGACGACCAGGCCGATCACCCGGTTCCAGGCCGACCCGATCCCCGCGTCGTCGAACGCCTTCTGGTGGCGGGCGATCGTGGCGCGCGCGGCCTCGCTCGACGTGGGCGCGAGGGTGTCGATGGTCTCGTGGGCACCGCCCGGGACGGGCACCTCCGTGCCGACGACGTAGAGCAGGGTGCTGGCCCCGTGCTCGCGCACCGCGGTGGCCTCGGCCACCCTGGCCAGCCGGGCCGCCCGCTCGGCGACGAGGTCGTCCGTGAGGGGTGACGGGTCGCCGGCGCACGGCATGCTGCAGTCCAGGTGGATCTTCGTGAAGCCCGCTGCGACGTAGGCCTCGACGAGGGCCTCGGCCCGGTTCATGGCCTCCTCGGGCCCGAGCTGGCGCCACGTGTTGGGGCCGAGGTGGTCGCCCCCGAGGACCACGCGGCGGCGCGGCAGCCCGCGCCGGTCCGCGATCCCGTGCACGAGGTCGCGGAAGTCGGCCGGCTTCATCCCGGTGTACCCGCCGAACTGGTCGACCTGGTTCGACGTGGCCTCGACCAGGACGGCGGTGCCGTCCTCGAGCGCCTGCAGCACGGCGGCCTCGAGCACCAACGGGTGGGCCGAGCAGACCGAGGTGACGCCGACCGCCTCACCAGCCTTGTGACTGCGCACGGTGTCCAAGAGATAGTCGCCCACGATGCTCCACTTCCGACAGGGAAGAAGCACCACTGACCGTCCAGTGCTGCTCTTCACCGAAACTCAGATGAACGCGTCTTCACGCCGTCCGGCAGAGCTGGTGCGCCTCTCCAGAGGGCGACTCTGACCCTGGTGTTGAGGATCGTTGTTCTGCTCAACACGCGCAAGGAATTGCGCAGTATCCGCGACAAGTGATCACTTTGGCTGAGCGAAGCCGGTCTGAACCGGCGAAGACGGTGCGGCGATCCGGCCTCAGGAGCCGCCGACCCAGCGGTACTCGACCTCGGGGCGCCCTGCACCGCCGTACCGGACGCGCCGGACGATGAGGCCGGCGTCGGCCAGGTGCTCGAGGTAGCGGCGCGCCGTGACACGGGACGCCCCGACCTCCGCGGCGACCTCGGCGGACGAGCGTGCCTCCACGGCCGACCGCAGCACCCCGACCACGGCGTCCAGGGACTCGCGGCTCATCCCCTTGGGAAGGCTCGACGGATCGTGCCCGCGCAGGGTGGCGAAGATCCCGTCGACCTCGTGCTGCCCGCTCGCGACCTCCCCGACGAGCCGGCCGCGGTACGCGGCGTAGCGCTCGAGCTTGTCGCGCAGCGCCGCGAACGTGAACGGCTTCAACAGGTACTGCACGACGCCCTGGGAGACGGCCGCGCGCACCACCTCGAGGTCGCGGGCCGAGGTGACGGCGATGATGTCGGCGCGGTGGCCTGCGATCCGCATCGCGCGCACCACCTCGAGGCCGTTGAGTCCAGGCGCGAGGTGCAGGTCGAGCAGCACCAGGTCCACCGCGGATGCGGGAGATGAGAGCAGGCGCAGCGCCCCGGCGCCGTCGTGCTCCACCCCGCGGACCACGAACCCCGGCACCCGTTCGACGTACGCTCGGTGGGCTTCGGCTGCGACGGGCTCGTCCTCGACGACCAGGACCCCGATCTCGCTCATCGCGCGACCTCCACCGCGATCGGCAGCCGGACGGTGAACACGGCACCGCGATACGGGTCGTCGCCGGCGCCGCGGACCTCGACCGTGCCGTGATGCCGGTGGGCCGTCTGCCCGACCAGGGCGAGGCCGAGCCCGTGACCCACCAGCCGCTGGTCCGTCTTGGTCGACCATCCGCGGGTGAACGCGCGGGCGGCCGCCTCCTCGTCCAGACCGGGGCCGGTGTCGCTGACCTGCAGCACGACGACGCTCGCGATGCCACCGTCGGACCGGGAGTCCTCGACCCAGCCGCTGAAACGCACCCGGTGCGGGCCGGGCGCGGAGGCCGCTGCGTCGATCGCGTTGTCGAGCAGGTTGCCGACCACCGTGACCATGTCGCGCGCCGGCAGCAGGCCTTCGGGCACCGACGTCGCAGGGTCGACCTCGAGCTCGACGCCGCGCTCGTTGGCCTCGGCCGCCTTGCCGAGCAGGAGCGCGGCCAGGACGGGCTCGTCGACGGCGCCGACGACGAGATCGGTCAGTCGCTGGGCCGCGGCGAGCTCGACCGTGGCGAAGTCGAGCGCCTGGTCGGTGCGTCCCAGCTCGATCAGGCTGATCACGCTGTGCAGCCGGTTTGCCGCCTCGTGGGCCTGCGAGCGGAGCGCCTCGGCCAGCCCGCGCGCCGAGTTCAGCTCACCGGTCAGAGCCTGCAGGTCGGTGTGGTCACGCAGCGTCAGCACCGTGCCGAGCTCGCGGCCGTCCCAGCGCGCCGGTGCCTGGTTGACCACGAGGACCCGACTCGCGGTCAGCTCGATCGCGTCCTGGACCGTCGCCCCACGAGCCAGCGAGGCCGTCATCGGCGCGGGCAGCCCGAGCTCGTCCAGGCGGCGTCCCTGCCAGTCCGGGGGCAGGTCGAGCAGCCGACAGGCCTCGTCGTTGGCGAGCACGAGGCGGCCTCGCAGGTCGAGCAGCACGAGCCCCTCGCGCACCGCGTGCAGCACGGCGTCGTAGAACTCGTACATCCGTCCGAGCTCGTCGGGCCCCAGGCCGTGGGTCTGACGACGGAGCCGGCGCGCCACCAGCACCGCGCCGCAGGCGGCGAGGACCAGCGCGACGGCTCCGGCCCCCAGCAACCGGGGCACCTGGTGCGCCAGGTCGCGCACGATCGTGCCGCGGGTGACGCCGACGGAGACGAGCCCCGCGATCGACCCGTTGTCGGACCGGACTGGCACGACGGCGCGCTCGGAGGGCCCGAGCGTGCCCGTGTACGTCTCGAGGACCACGCCCCCCGCGAGGGCCGCGTCGATGTGGCCGATGAACGGCTGGCCGATGAGGCTGGGCGTGGGGTGCGAGTAGCGGGTGCGATCGGTGCCCATGACGACGACGAAGTCGGTCGCGGTGTCGCGCCGGACCTGCTCGGCCAGCGGCTGCAGGATCATCGACGGGTCGGGAGCCGCGAGGGCGTCCCGCACCTGTGGAGACGCCGCGACGGCCCGCGCGACGGCGAGAACCCGACTCCGGGTGCTGTCCTGGCTGTTCTCCCGGGCCTGCAGGTAGGCCGCCGCGACCCCGGCCAGCACCACGACCGCCACGACGATCAGCTGCAGCGTGAAGACCTGCCACGCCACGCTCCACGTTCGAGGGTTCATCCGAGTGCGCATGCCCCAGTGTGCGGCGGCTCCGGCGGTCCGCGGGTGAACGCAATGAACGCAATAGTGACTCAGATCACAAGCTGGTCCAGCCTCGGGAGCACGCAAGACCCCAGCCCTGGAGGTACACGATGACCAGCTCAGTCGCAGCGCCGCGACCGCCTCGAACCCCCGTCGACCCGCCCGTGTCCGGGCCGCCACGCAGACGCGACCGGACGCACGTGCTCTATCTCGCCGTGCTCGTCGCGGTCCTGCTCGGCATCGCTGTCGGCTTCGCCTTCCCGGGGAAGGACGGGTTCGCCGTCCGACTCCAACCGCTCGGCACGGGATTCGTCAGCCTGATCAAGATGATGATCACCCCGATCATCTTCGTCACGATCGTGCTCGGGATCGGATCGGTTCGGAAGGCTGCGAGCGTGGGCCGGGTCGGCGGCCTCGCTCTCGGCTACTTCATGGTGATGTCGACGTTCGCGCTCGGGATCGGCCTCGTGGTGGGCAACCTCGTCAAGCCCGGGGCGGGACTCAACCTGACCGCGGCGGTCGCCAAGGCTGGGCAGGCTCAGGCGGGAACCGGAGCCGAGACGACCACCCAGTTCCTGCTCGGGCTCATCCCGAAGACGCTGATCTCGGCGCTGACCGAGGGCCAGGTCCTGCAGACCCTCGTCGTGGCGCTCCTCGTCGGGTTCGCCGTGCAGTCGATGGGCTCGCGAGGTGTGCCGGTGCTTCGCGCCATCGGCAGCGTGCAGAAGGTCGTCTTCAAGGTCCTGGCGATGATCATGTGGGTCGCGCCGGTCGGTGCGTTCGGTGCGATCGCGGCCGTCGTCGGTGCGACCGGCGTCGACGCCCTGCTCAGCCTCGGCAAGGTCATGCTCGGCTTCTACATCACCTGCGTGCTCTTCGTGGTCCTCATGCTCGGCACGATCCTGCGCGCCGCCGCCGGCATCTCGATCCTCCGGCTCCTGAAGTACCTCGGCCGGGAGTTCCTCATCATCGTCTCGACGTCGTCGTCCGAAAGCGCGTTGCCCCGGCTGATCGGCAAGATGGAGCACCTCGGCGTC
>DASVMA010000345.1:0-2346 GCA_036384595.1 Cellulomonas sp.
CCGGTCCGCGAGCGCGGCCTCGATCTTCCCCAGCGCCGAGGGACTCAGAGGCGGAGCGACGGCTCCCGGCCGGGCGGCGTGACTCTCGAGCTCGGCCGTGACCGCCGCACGCCACGCGGTCACTGACTGCTCGCGCCAGGCGCTCAACGCGTCGCCGCCGCCGGCCTGCGCCTCGTCGTGGCGGGCACGCCACCGCACGCAGACCCTGCTGACGGCCCGCCGCGCGTTCCCGGGAGCCGTCCGGATCCGGCCGAGGTCCTCGCGGCAGTCGGCGACCGACGACCCCGCGAGCACCATGTGAGCGCCGACGGCGGTCGAGTCCAGGTCCCGCAGCGGACGGCCGCCGCGCGGGCAGCAGTCCCGGTCGTCGCAGTCGAGAGCCAGGTATCCCAGCGATGTCACGCCCCACACGACGACCTCGCCCAGCAGGGTGTGCGCGGCCTCGCGGAAGTGCTCGGCCGCGGCTCGGGCGTCGGTGCGTTCCGGACCGGGGTCGCGAGGGTCGTCCTGGGTGTAGAGGACGAGCACCGCGCCGGACGCGCGGTCGGCGACGAGGTGCGAGACGAGGCCGCGGGCGAGCTGCGGGCCTCGCTCGACGTCGGCCAGGTCGGCCAGGTCGACCCGCGCGACGAGCCCGATGCGGCCACGGGGTGGACGGAGGCTCACGGCCACCGCACTGTGGCTGGGCCGGAAGCCGAGCTGATGGGGCAGATAGGCGAGCATCTCCCGGGGTTCGCTGACCCGGATCGTGGTGGTGTCCATGGGCACACACCACTGCATGAGCACCGGCCACGGGCCGTGCTGCGGGAATCTGTGGATCGATCACGGCCGGACGAGACCTGAGGGCGGGCGAAGTCGTCCAGGGGCCCGCGTTACGGTGAGCCCGTGCCCGCTCCGAGCTCCCTCCCCCTCGCATCGCCGCACCCGCCGAGCCTGAGCCCTGCCGCGCGGCAGCGGCAGCGCCGGCGCCCGCTCCGGCTCGCCGGACTGGCCACCGGCACCCTGGCCGCCCTGCTCGCGGTCACGGGCTGCACGCCGGTCACCGGTCCCGCCGGCCCCTCGGCATCGGCATCGAGCAGCGCCGTGGACCTGCAGCCGGCACCGACGGAGTCGCTGCTGACCCAGAGCCCCGACACCCACTCGTCGGTCGGGGGCCTCGCGGAGGGCTTCCCGGTCGACCTCGTCCCCGTGCCCGACGGCGCAGAGGTGCTCGTGTCATCGGCAGCTCGAGCCGGCGCCACGGATCTGTGGGACGTGAGCCTCAACCTGCGGACGGCGCAGGACGCGGCGGGGCTCGTCGACGGCTACCGCCAGCACCTCGTCGCCGCGGGGTTCGTCGAGACGGCACCCGAGCACGCCGAGCCCGGGCTCGCGGCGCAGGCCACGTTCAGCCGGAGCGACGGCGCCGAGATCCTCGTGCTCGGCGTGCTCGACCGGGACGGGGTGCGGACCATGACGCTCGGCGGACGCGTGCGTATCGGCTCGTGAGCCCCCTAGGCTCGGCCCCGTGAACAGCCCCACGGCACTGGTCGACGTCGAGGACGTCCGCGCGCACGTCGACGCGGTCCTCGCGCTCCGGGTCGCGGAGCTGCGGGGCGAGCTCGCCCGCTCGGGTCGCGAGGCGGATCGCCTCGCCGACGCCGTCGCGGTCATGCTCTCGGGTGGCAAGCGGCTGCGGGCGGCGTTCTGCTACTGGTCGTGGCGCGCTCACGGGGGTCTCCCCGGGACCGCGCGCGAGCAGGTCGTCCTGGAGGTCGGTGCCGCGCTCGAGCTGTTCCAGGCGGCGGCACTGTTCCACGACGACGTGATGGACGACTCGGACACCCGTCGCGGGCTTCCCGCGGCCCACCGGACCTTCGCCGACCTCCACGTCTCGGCGGCCTGGAGCGGCGACGCCCGGCGGTTCGGCGAGTCCGCCGCGATCCTGCTCGGCGACCTGGCGCTCGTGCTGAGCGAGCAGGCGTTCCGCGAGGCGCTCGGCGGCGAGGCGCAGCAGCTGCGCACCGAGGCCGGCGCGGTGTTCGACCTGATGCGCACCGAGGTCACGGTCGGGCAGTACCTCGACGTGCTCGCGCAGGCGCTGCCGTGGGGCCAGGACCCGGCGGCCGACGAGGCCCGGGCGCGCGAGGTCATCAGGGCGAAGTCCGCCCGCTACAGCGTGGAGCACCCGCTCGTGCTGGGCGCAGTGCTCGCCGAGGCCGCCGACGACGAGATCGACGCGTGCCGAGCGATCGGCCTGCCGCTCGGCGAGGGCTTCCAGCTGCGCGACGACCTTCTCGGGGTCTTCGGTGACCCGGCGACGACGGGCAAGCCCGCGGGCGACGACCTGCGGGAGGGCAAGCGCAC
>DASVMA010000346.1:0-20391 GCA_036384595.1 Cellulomonas sp.
GGTGCCCGAGGCGTCCGAGCGGTCGGTCGTGAGCGCGGCCAGGGCTGCCGCCGGGTCGCTGCTGCCCGGTCCGTAGCCGGCGAGACGCCAGGTCAGCCAGTCGTGGGGGAGAGCGACCGCGGCCACCCGGGCGGCGTTGGCAGGTTCGTGGTCCCGCAGCCAGCGCAGCTTGGTGACGGTCAGGGACGCGACCGGGACGGACCCGATGGCCGCGGCCCAGGCTGCGGCGCCGTCCCCGTCACCGGTGGCGCCGAGCTCGTCGATGAGGTCGAGCGCCGACTGCGCGGAGCGGGTGTCGTTCCACAGGAGCGCGTCGCGGACGACCGCGCCGTCGGCGTCGAGCGCGACCATGCCGTGCTGCTGGCCGCCGACGGAGATCGCCTCGACGTCGTCCAGGCCTCCCGCGTCGGCGATCGCGACCTGCAGGGCGTCCCACCAGTGCGCGGGGTTGATCTCGGTGCCGTCGGGGTGGCTGGCGCGCCCGGAGCGCACGAGTGCGCCCGTCGCGGCGTCGCGCACGACGACCTTGCAGGACTGGGTGGACGAGTCCACCCCGGCGACGAGCGTCATGGTCGGGTCTCCATCTGGGGAAAGCCGCGACGTCCGCACCCGGGGGGCGGGTGCGGACGTCGCGGTCGAGCGGGGTGTGTCAGTGCTGCGTGCGGGTCAGCGGGCGCCGAGAGCGTGCTCGAGCGCGAGCTGGTTCAGGCGGACGAAGTGGAAGCCGCGCTTGGCGACGTCCTCGACGTCCAGGTCCTCGAAGGTCGAGCGGTCGTTCAGCAGGTCGTCGAGGGTCTCGCCCTCGGCGATGGTCGGCTGGGCCAGCTCGTAGACACCGGCCTCCTCGAGCGCAGCCTGGACCTCGGGGTCGGCCCGGAACGCGAGCGCGCGCTCCTTGAGGATCAGGTAGGACTGGATGTTCGCCGCAGCGGACTCCCAGACGCCGGCCATGTCCTCGGTGCGGGACGGCTTGTAGTCGAAGTGACGCGGGCCGTCGTAGCGCGGGCCGCCGCTCGGGAAGCCGTTCTCGATCAGGTCGACCGTGCCGAACGCGGAGAACAGGTCGCCGTGGCCGAACACGAGGTCCTGGTCGTACTTGATCGACTTCTGGCCGTTGAGGTCGATGTGGAACAGCTTGTTCGACCACAGCGCCTGGGCGAGGCCGCCCGTGTAGTTCAGGCCGGCCATCTGCTCGTGACCGGTCTCCGGGTTGAGGCCGACGATGTCGCCGTGCTCGAGCTCGGCGATGAACGCGAGCGCGTGGCCGACCGTCGGGAGCAGGATGTCGCCGCGGGGCTCGTTCGGCTTGGGCTCGATCGCGATCTTGAGGTCGTAGCCCTTGTCCTTGATGTAGCCGGCGACGGTGTCGATGCCCTCGCGGTAGCGGTCGTGCGCGGCCTTGAGGTCCTTGGCGGAGTCGTACTCCGCACCCTCGCGCCCGCCCCACATGACGAACGTCGCGGCACCGAGCTCGGCGGCGAGGTCGACGTTGCGGACGACCTTGCGCAGGCCGTAGCGGCGCACGCGGCGGTCGTTCGAGGTGAACGCGCCGTCCTTGAAGATCGGGTGGCTGAACGTGTTGGTCGTGACCATCTCGACCGTGATGCCGGTCTCGTCGAGCGCGCCCTTGAAGCGGGCCAGGATCGCGTCCCGCGTCGCGGCGTCAGAGCCGAAGGGGACGACGTCGTCGTCGTGGAACGTCACGTGCGCGACGCCCAGCTTCGCGAGCTGGTGCACCGATTCGACCGGGTCGAGGGCCGGCCGGGTCGCGTCTCCGAACTGGTCGCGCGCCTCCCAGCCGATGGTCCACAGACCGAACGAGAACTTGTCTTCAGGGGTGGCCTTGCGCGCCATCGGGCTCTCCTCCACGAGATCCGCCAAATTTGTTGTACGGCTGAACTTATGCAACTGAGGCGCTAGGGTCAAGTCATGCCGGACCACCAGATGCCCGAGCCGGGCGGGAGCCCGGTCCGCGGGAGGTCGTCGGACGACCTTCGCCCCTGGTCATCGGGGCTGGCGTCCCGGATCGCGCCGCGCCCACCGGTGGGTCCGTCGTCGGGATCGTCCGGCGCTGCGCACCACGCGGGCGCCCGCGTGCGCACCGCCGGACGCGCCGCTCGGCAGGAGTCGCTGCGTGAGCACAACCTCAGCCTGACGCTCCAGAAGGTCGTCGACGCCGTCCGGCCCGTCTCGCGCGCGGACATCTCTGCCGTGACCGGGCTCGCGCGCGCCACGGTCTCGGGGCTCGTCGACCAGCTCATCGACGCGTCGCTCGTGATCGAGCTCGCGGCCCCCGTGACCCTCGAGGCTCGTCGGGTGGGCCGCCCTGCCGTCCCCCTCGCCCCGGCCCGCGGGACCGTGGCGGGGGTCGGCATGGAGGTCAACGTCGACTACCTCGGCGTGCGCGCCGTCGACCTGGCGGGTCGCGTGCTCACCGAGGTCGTCGAGATCGACGACTTCCGCAACAGCCGGCCGGAGGTCGTGCTCGACCGTCTCGCGCGCGCCGCCGGGCGCGTCCTGGCCAACCTCAGCGCCGACGGCGTCCGGGTCGCCGGCACAGCGCTCGCGCTGCCCGGGCTGGTCGACCGCGTGACGGGTCCGCTGCGCTACGCGCCGAACCTGGGCTGGCGGGACGTGGACGTGGTCGGCCTGCTGACCACTCACCCGGTGCTCGCAGGCTTCCCGCCCTCGCTCGCGAACGAGGCCAACCTGGCTGCTCTCGCCGAGGCGGTCACGCGCCGGGACGGCGGCCGGGCGAGTTTCGTCTACGTGTCGGGAGAGGTCGGCATCGGTGGGGCCATCGTCCTGGACGGTGAGATCTTCGCGGGCCGGCACGGCTGGAGCGGGGAGATCGGGCACACGGTCGTCGACGCGTTCGCCACGTCCTCGGCCGACGACGGCACGGCGAGAGCCGGCCGTCGGACGCTCGAGGACTACGCCGGCCAGGACGCCCTCATGCGCGGCGCGGGCCTCGACCCGACCGCGCCCCTGAGCGACCTCGTAGACGCAGCCGAGGCGGGCGACCCGGCCGCACTCGAGTCCCTGCGGCGCGGCGGCACGGCGCTCGGCGTGGTGCTCGCCAACATCGTCAACGTCGTGGACATCGGCATGGTCGTCCTCGGCGGGAGGTTCTCGGAGATCTACCCGTACGTCCGAGACGCCGTCGAGGAGCAGCTCGAGCGGTGCGTGATCTTCGCCCCCTGGTCGCCGGTCGAGGTGCAGGTCGCACGTGCCGGGGAGTACCCCGCGATGACCGGCGGAGCGATCGCCGAGCTGCGGACGGTCGTCGCCGACCCGGTCGCCTGGGTGGCGGACGGAGCCTGACCGCTCGGCGCCGATCCCTCGCCGTGACCCAGATGTTGCGCGATCGTGACCTGTTTGGGGCCCTTCTTCGCTTGCGCTCTGTTGGGTTCACGTCCTAAATTCAGCGCAGCAACAAATAGAGCCCCACGGCTCGCAGCTCGACGACGGCGCGGCACGCAGGTCCATCGGAGGACCCGCGCGTCCACCGTCGACAGGAGCGCAGGAGTGCGCTCCTGACGCCGCCGGGTGGTCCGGTCGGTGGGAGGAAGGATCAGACAACGATGTCGCTCAGGAAGACAAAGATCGTCGCGGCGGTTGCTGGAGCTGCGCTCCTGCTCGTCGGGGCCAGCGCGTGCAGCAGCACGCGGGACACCACCTCGGGCTCCACCAGCGGCAGCACGGCAGCCGCAGCGGGCGGCCTCATCGGTATCGCGATGCCGACCAAGAGCCTCGAGCGCTGGAACAACGACGGTGCGCACCTTGAGGAGCTGCTGAAGAAGGCCGGCTACACCACGAGCCTGCAGTACGCCGACAACAAGGTCGACCAGCAGATCACGCAGCTGCAGAACATGATCAACCAGAACCCGAAGGTCATCGTCGTCGCCTCGATCGACGGCACGGCGCTCGGCCCGGTGCTCGCCCAGGCGAAGGCCAAGAAGATCTCGGTCATCGCGTACGACCGTCTGATCAACGGCACCGCGGACGTCGACTACTACGCGACGTTCGACAACTACAAGGTCGGCCAGCTCCAGGGCCAGTTCATCGAGACCAAGCTCGGCCTCAAGGACGGGAAGGGCCCGTTCAACCTCGAGCCCTTCGCCGGCTCGCCGGACGACAACAACGCCAAGTTCTTCTTCTCCGGCGCGTGGGACGTCCTCAAGCCGTACGTCGACAAGGGCCAGCTCGTCGTCCCCTCGGGCAAGGCGCCGGCGTCTGACGCCGACTGGACCAAGATCGGCATCCAGAGCTGGAAGTCCGAGACTGCGCAGTCCGAGATGGACAACCGTCTCAACTCGTACTACCAGGACAAGAAGGTCAACGTCGTCCTGTCCCCGAACGACTCCCTCGCGCTGGGCATCGAGCAGTCGCTCGACTCCCAGGGCTACAAGGTCGGCGGGGACTGGCCCATCGTGACCGGTCAGGACGCCGACAAGGCGAACGTCAAGAACATGATCGCCGGCAAGCAGTCGATGACGGTCTGGAAGGACACCCGCACGCTGGGTGACCAGGTCGCCAAGATGGTCGACCAGATCGTCAAGGGCGAGACCGTGACCGTCAACGACGAGAAGACCTACGACAACGGCAAGAAGGTCGTCCCGACCTACCTGCTCCCGCCGCAGGTCGTCACGAACGACAAGGCTGACATCACGAAGTCGCTCGTCGACTCGGGCTTCTACAAGGCCGCAGACCTCGGCCTCTGAGAATCCCCAGCGCTGGCTGCCGGGACCGCACCGGGGGAGAATTCCCCTGGGTGCGGCCCCGGCAGCGGCGCAACCCATCCCGACGACAGCAGACGGCAGGCTCAGATGTCGACCGACACCACCATTCTTGAGATGCGCGGGATCACGAAGCTCTTCCCCGGCGTCAAGGCGCTCCAGGACGTGACGCTGACCGTGGACCGCGGTGAGGTGCATGCGATCTGCGGCGAGAACGGCGCAGGCAAGTCGACCCTCATGAACGTCCTGTCGGGTGTGTACCCGCACGGCACGTACGAGGGAGAGATCTTCTTCGAGGGCGAGCTGTGCGACTTCCGCACCATTCGCGACAGCGAGCACCGCGGCATCGTGATCATCCACCAGGAGCTCGCGCTGAGCCCGTACCTGTCGATCGCCGAGAACATCTTCCTCGGCAACGAGCAGTCGGCGCGCGGCGTCATCGACTGGAACAAGACGAACGCCGAGGCCGCGAAGCTCCTTGCGCGCGTCGGTCTGTCCGACGCGCCGGACACCAAGATCAAGGACATCGGCGTCGGCAAGCAGCAGCTCGTGGAGATCGCCAAGGCGCTGTCCAAGCGCGTCAAGCTGCTGATCCTCGACGAGCCGACCGCCGCTCTGAACGACGAGGACTCGGCCCATCTCCTCGACCTGATGCGCAGCCTCAAGGGCCAGGGCATCACCTCGATCATCATCTCGCACAAGCTCAACGAGATCGCCGCGATCGCGGACCGCACCACGGTCATCCGCGACGGCAAGACGATCGAGACCCTCGACATGCACGGCGCCGAGCCGATCACCGAGGAGCGGATCATCCGCCCGATGGTCGGACGATCGCTCGACGACCGCTTCCCGGAGCGCGAGCCGAACATCGGCGAGGAGGTGCTGCGGATCGAGGACTGGACGGTCCACCACCCGATCGACCAGGGCCGCAAGGTCGTGGACGGCGCGTCGATCAGCGTGCGCCGGGGTGAGGTCATCGGCCTCGCCGGGCTCATGGGCGCGGGCCGGACGGAGTTCGCGATGAGCGTCTTCGGCCGGACGTACGGGTCGAGCGCCTCGGGCAAGGTCTTCAAGGACGGCAAGGAGATCCACACCCGGAGCGTCGGGGAGGCGATCGCCCACGGCATCGTCTACGCGACCGAGGACCGCAAGCGGTACGGCCTCAACCTCATCGAGGACATCAAGCGCAACATCAGCGCGGCCGCGCTCGGCAAGCTCTCCCGGCGCGGGGTCGTCGACCGCGAAGAGGAGGTGCTCGTCGCCGAGCGGTACCGCAAGGACCTCAACATCAAGGCGCCCTCGATCGAGGCCATCGTCGGCAAGCTCTCCGGCGGCAACCAGCAGAAGGTCGTCCTGAGCAAGTGGATCTACGCCGACCCGGACGTGCTCATCCTCGACGAGCCGACCCGCGGCATCGACGTCGGGGCCAAGTACGAGATCTACACGATCATCAACCGCATGGCCGACGCCGGTAAGTCGGTCATCTTCATCTCGTCCGAGCTGCCTGAGCTGCTCGGCATGTGCGACCGCATCTACACGCTGAGCCAAGGTCGTGTGACCGGCCAGCTCCCCCGGGCAGAGGCGACGCAGGAGTCGCTCATGATGCTCATGACCAAGGAGAAGGAAGGCACGCCGCGATGACCGCCGTCACCGAATACCTCGGCAAGAACGTGCGCCAGTACGGGATCTGGGGCGCGCTCGTCGCGATCGTCATCCTGTTCGAGATCCTGACCAACGGCCTGCTCCTCATGCCGAACAACGTCGCGAGCCTCGTGCAGCAGAACGCGTACGTGATGATCCTGGCCATCGGCATGGTCATGGTGATCGTGGCCGGCCACATCGACCTGTCGGTGGGCTCGGTGGTCGCCTTCATCGGCGGCCTGGTCGCGATCATGATGGACAAGTGGGGGCTCCCGTGGCTCGTCGCGGTCCTCCTCGGCCTCGTCGTCGGCGCCGCCGTGGGCGCATGGCAGGGCTACTGGGTCGCCTACGTCGGGATCCCCGCGTTCATCGTG
The DNA here is from genome assembly GCA_036384595.1 of Cellulomonas sp. Taxonomy (GTDB): domain Bacteria; phylum Actinomycetota; class Actinomycetes; order Actinomycetales; family Cellulomonadaceae; genus Cellulomonas_A. The sequence continues at coordinate 6,755 of DASVMA010000346.1, forward strand.
ACCCTCGCCGGCATGCTCATCTTCCGCGGGCTCGCGATCGTGCTCGTCGGTACGACGATCGCCGGTCTGCCGCCGGGCTTCAACGCGATCAGCAACGGGTACCTGCCGAACACCTTCGGCTTCATGGCCGGCCGGGACGTCGTCACGGTGGTCATCGGCCTGCTCGCCCTGCTCGGGCTGGTGTACTCGCAGGCTCGCGCCCGCCGGACGCTGCGCAAGCACGACCTCGCGGTCGAGCCGTTCCCGGCGTTCGTCGGCAAGCTCGTCCTGTTCGCGCTCCTGCTCGGCTACCTCACGTACCTGCTCTCGGGCAGCAACGGCATGCCGATCGTCCTGATCATCGTCGGCGTCCTCATCGTGGCGTACACGTTCGTGCTCGGACGCACCGTCTTCGGTCGGCACATCTACGCGATCGGTGGCAACCTCAACGCCGCGATCATGTCCGGTGTCAACACGCGTCGGGTCAACTTCGGCGTGTTCGTGAACATCGGCGTCCTGGCCGCCGTCGCGGCGATCGTGACGACCTCGCGTGCCGGTGCGGCCGTCGCAGCGGCCGGTGACAGCTACGAGCTCGACGCGATCGCGGCGTGCTTCATCGGTGGCACGGCCGTCACCGGCGGTGTCGGCAAGGTCTCGGGCGCCATGATCGGTGCACTCATCATGGGTGTCCTGAACATGGGCCTGTCGATCATGAGCGTCGACCCGTCCTGGCAGAAGGCCATCAAGGGCCTCGTGCTGCTCCTCGCGGTGGCGTTCGACCTCCTCAACAAGCGTCGCGCCGGCAACGTCTGACCGACGCGCCTGCTCGACCCCGACGCCGGGCCCCGCAACATGCGGGGCCCGGCGTCGTCGTCCCGGGCCGCCTACGATTCGCGGGTGACCAGCGCGCGAACGTCTCTGTGGATCGGCACCTACCCCGAGGCCGGTGCGGGCACCCCCGCGGGCCTCGGCGAGGGGGTGTGGCGGGTCGACGTCGACGCCGCGTCGGGGCTGCTGGCCGCCGCCGAGCTGGTCGCCGTCACCCCGTCGCCGTCGTTCGTCGCGACGCACCCGTCGGGCCGCGTCCTCTACGCGGTCGGCGAGCTTGCGGCGGGCACGGTGACCGCGTTCTCGGTGCCCGACGTGTCCGGCGAGTTGCCCGACCAACCGATCCACGGCGATCCGACGGCTCCGAGCCCTGCGCTGCGCGGGCTCGCGGTGCTTGACGTCGTCGCCTCGGGCGGCGCCGATCCGTGCCACCTGCTGCTGGCACCCGACGCGCGGACCCTGTACGTCGCGAACTACTCGTCGGGCACCCTCGGCGTCCTCCCGCTCGACGCGGACGGACGGTTCACCGCCCAGGTCCGCGCCGAGGGTGGCCCGGTGCAGGTCTGGGGTCACGAGGGCTCGGGGCCTGACGCGAGCCGGCAGGAGGCACCGCACGCCCACTTCGCGGCGATCACCCCCGGCGGCAGGTTCGTCGTGGTCGCCGATCTCGGCACGGACGAGCTGCGCCGGTACGCGCGGGACCCCGCGACCGGGCTGCTCAGCGCAGCGGGCATCGCCGCGACGCTGCCTCCCGGAACGGGCCCGCGCCACCTGGTGTTCGCACCGGACGGCCGGACCGCCTACGTGGTGGGCGAGCTCGACGTGAGCGTCTGCGTGCTCGCGTGGGAACCCGGCACGGCGTCGGGCACGCTCGTTCAGCAGCTGCCCGCGGGTCCGTCGCTCGACCTCCAGGACACGGAGCAGGGCGGCACCGGCGACGGCCGACGCGTGCTGCCGTCGCACGTCGAGCTCGACGGCGACCGGCTCCTCGTCGCGGTGCGGACGAGCGACGTGCTCGTCGGGTATGCGGTGACCGCGGACGGGACGCTCGTCGCCGAGGGTGTGACGGCGCTGCCGGCTGCGTGGCCGCGGCACTTCGCGCTCGTGGACGGGACGGTCGTCGTCGCGGCCCAGGTGGGAGACGCCCTCGTCGCGCTCCGACCCGGTGACGCCGCTGCGGGATGGGTCGTCTCGTCGGTGCTCCCGCTGCCGGCACCCGCGTGCGTGGTCCGAGTGGTGTGAGCCGTTGAGGGCGGGGCGGCCGGCGAGCGCAGCCGGGCGAGCGTGGGGCGCCGGGGACAGGCCGCGGGGTGACAATGGGGCAGGTGATGTCCCTGACCTTCCCGGCACGCCGATCCCGGTCCCGATCCCCGCAGGAGTCGTCGTGAGCCTCGAGCAGCCGCGCATCGCGATGCTGTCGGTGCACACGTCGCCGCTCGACCAGCCGGGCACCGGTGACGCGGGCGGCATGAACGTGTACGTCTCGGAGCTGTCGCAGGCGCTGGCCCGCCGCGGCGCGCGCGTCGAGATCTTCACGCGCGCGACGTCGTCGGCCCAGCCCGAGACCGCGGTGCTCGAGGGGGCCGACGCGCACGGCACGCCGTTGACGCCCGAGGGTGCGCGCGCGGTGCTGCTCGCCGAGGGTGTCGAACCTGGCGTCGTGCCGCCCGTGCTCGTGCACCACGTGCCCGCGGGCCCGTTCGAGGGGCTCGACAAGAACGACCTGCCCGGCCAGCTGTGCGCGATGACGGCGGGCGTGCTGCGGTCCGAGGCGGCGCGCAGGCCCGGCTGGTACGACGTGGTCCACTCCCACTACTGGTTGTCGGGCCAGGTCGGGTGGCTCGCCGCGGACCGGTGGGAGGTCCCGCTGGTGCACACGATGCACACCATGGCCCGCGTGAAGAACGCGGCGCTCGCCCCGGGGGACACCGCCGAGCCGAACGGCAGGATCATCGGCGAGGAGCAGGTCGTCGCGGCTGCGGACGCGCTCGTGGCGAGCACGGCCGAGGAGGCGCAGGACCTGGTCGAGCTGTACGACGCCGACCCGGCGCTCGTGCACGTCGTGGCCCCGGGAGTGGACCTCGAGGTGTTCACCCCCGGCGGGCCCGGCGCGCGTGCCGAGGCGCGCCGGTCCCTCGGACTCCCGCTCGACCGCGAGATCGTGCTCTTCGCCGGTCGCGTGCAGCTGCTCAAGGGCCCCGACGTGCTCGTGCGCGCCCTGGGCGTCCTCGCTGCGACGGGTCGGCCGGTGCCGCTGCTGGTCATCCTCGGCGGGCCGAGCGGACGTCCGACGGCGGTCCGTGAGCTGTCGGCCCTCGCCGCCACGACCGGCGTCGGCGACGACGTGCTGCTGCGTCCGCCCGTGCCCCGCACCGAGCTCGCCCAGTGGTACCGCGCGGCCGACGTCGTGGCGATGCCGTCGCGGAGCGAGTCGTTCGGTCTGGTCGCCATGGAGGCGCAGGCCAGCGGGACCCCGGTGCTCGCGGCCGCCGTCGGCGGGCTGCGTTCGGTCGTGCTGGACGGTGTCTCGGGATCCCTCGTCCCCGGGCACGACCCGGCGGTGTGGGCGGACGCGATCGCCGGCCACCTGGCCGACGCCGGCCTGCGCGCACGGCTGGCCGTCGGAGCCCGGCAGGTGGCCGAGCGGTTCGGCTGGGACGCCGCGGCGGAGCAGGTGCTCAAGGTGTACGCCCTCGCCGACGCCCACCGTCGCGCCTGACGGGGCCGGTGCCGGGTCCGTTCACGGGTCGAACGTCCCCGTCCACCCCCCTGCGTCGTGGGGCAGGATGAGCCCATGACCTACACCCTCGTGCTGCTCCGCCACGGCGAGAGCGAGTGGAATGCCAAGAACCTGTTCACCGGCTGGGTGGACGTCGCGCTGTCCGAGAAGGGCGTCGCCGAGGCCCTGCGCGGCGGCTCGCTGCTCACGGACGCGGGCGTGCTCCCCGACGTCGTGCACACGTCCCTCCTGCGCCGCGCCATCACGACCGCGAACCTGGCCCTCGACGTGGCCGACCGCCACTGGATCCCCGTCAAGCGCAGCTGGCGCCTGAACGAGCGCCACTACGGCGCGCTGCAGGGCAAGGACAAGAAGCAGATCCGCGACGAGTACGGCGACGAGCAGTTCATGCTGTGGCGTCGTTCGTACGACGTCCCGCCGCCCCTCGTGGACCTGGGCTCGGAGTTCTCGCAGGACGCCGACCCGCGGTACGCCGACGCCCCCGTCGTGCGCGCCGAGTGCCTCAAGGACGTCCTCGAGCGCGCGCTGCCGTACTGGCACAGCGACATCGTCCCCGACCTGCAGGCCGGCAAGACGGTGCTCGTCGCCGCGCACGGCAACTCGATCCGCGCGATCGTCAAGTACCTCGACGACGTCGACGACGCGACCATCGCCGGGATCAACATCCCGACGGGTATCCCGCTGCGCTACGAGCTCGACGAGACGACGCTGAAGCCGATCGTCAAGGGTGGCGAGTACCTCGACCCCGAGGCTGCTGCCGAGTCGATCAAGGCCGTGGCCAACCAGGGCAAGTAGTCGGAACGCACTGAACCCCCGCACCGTGGGTGCGGGGGTTCAGTCATGCCTGGGGCCGTCAGGGCTCGTCAGGGCCCGTCGGGGTGAGCGTCAGCGCTCGCCGCTGAGGTCCTCGGCGAAGTCGCCCGTCACGAGGTAGGTCACGCGGCGTGCGATGGAGACGCCGTGGTCGCCGAACCGCTCGTAGTAGCGCCCCGCGAGGGTCACGTCGACCGTCTCCTGCGGCGTCCCGGTCCAGCCGCCGCCGAGCATCGCGGTGAACGTGTCCTCGTGCAGGCCGTCGAGCAGGTCGTCGTCGCGCTCGATCTCCTTGGCGACGTCGAGGTCGTGCGTCTGGAGCAGCATCGTGGTGCGGCTCGCGACGCGCGTCGCGGCGTCGTGCATCTCCGCGAACGCCCCGGTCAGGCCGTGCGGGATCGCGTGCCGGGGGTAGCGCAGCCGGGCGACCTGGGCGATGTGCCGGGCGAGGTCGCCCATGCGCTCGAGCGTCGCGCTCATCCGGAGCGCCGAGACGATGATGCGCAGGTCTGTCGCGACCGGCTGCTGCTGGGCGAGCATGAGGATGCACCGCTCGTCGAGCTCGCGGTTGATCGCGTCGATCGCGGCGTCGTCGGCGATGACGGACTCAGCCAGCTGGAGGTCGGCGGTCAGCAGTGCTGTCCCTGCTCGGTCGATGGCCTGCTCGACGAGGCCGCTCATCGATGCGAGGTCGTCGCCGAGCTGATGCAGCTCGGCGTCGAAGATCTTGCGCATGTGTTCCCTCTCTCGGTGCCCAGGTCACAGGATCCCACGACGAGGTGAACGTCGTGCCTTTCCCAGGTGAACATCAGGCGAGCGGCCGGTCCGCGGGTGAGATCGGCTGTTCGCTGACCGTACCCTGACGAGCGTGCAAGGTATCGAAGGAGCGGCAGTCGTTCTCGCGGGACTGCTCGGGCTCGTCACAGGCGGTGGTGCAGCTCTCGCGTTCCGCCTGAGCGAACGCGCCCAGCACACCATCCCGGAGCAGCCGAGCCCCGAGCTGGACGAGGGGCTCGTGCGTGTCCTCGCGGTGCTGCGCTCGGCGGCGGTCGTCCTCGACAGCGACGACCGGGTCGTCCGCGCGAGCCCGCCCGCCTATGCGCTCGGCGTGGTGAACGAGGGGCGGATCGTGCACGCGGCGATCCGTGACCTCATCGACGACGTGCGCCGCACCGGGTCGATCCGCGACGAGGAGCTGGAGCTGCCGCGTGGTCCGCTCGGCCGCGGCACGCTCATGCTGCAGGTCCGGGTCGCGCACGTCGGCCCCGACCACCTGCTCGTCCTCGCCGAGGACCGCACCCAGGCGCGCCGGCTCGAGGCGATCCGCCGCGACTTCGTCGTGAACATCTCCCACGAGCTGAAGACGCCCGTCGGCGCGCTGTCGCTGCTCGCGGAGACGGTCCAGGACGCTGCCGACGACCCCGAGGCCGTGCGCCGGTTCGCGGGCCAGATGCGCAAGGAGGCCACGCGGCTGTCGGCGCTGGTCCACGAGATCATCGAGCTGTCGCGCCTCCAGGTGGCCGGGGCGCTCGAGGAGATCTCGGCGATCGACATCGACGCCGTCATCGCCGAGTCGGTCGACCGTGCCCGCACGAACGCCAGCGCGAAGCACATGGTCTTCGACGTCGGTGGCGCGTCGGGGGCGGTCGTGTTCGGCGACCACGGCCTCCTCGTGACCGCCGTGCGCAACCTCTTGGACAACGCCGTGGCCTACTCGCCGGAGGGCACTCATGTGGGGGTGGGGGTGCGCGTCGTCGAGGGGCTCGTCGAGATCGCCGTCGTCGACCAGGGGATCGGGATCGCCCCGGACGAGCAGGATCGCGTCTTCGAGCGGTTCTACCGGGTCGACCCGGCACGGTCCCGGGACACCGGCGGCACCGGCCTGGGCCTGAGTATCGTCAAGCACGTCGCAGCCGACCACGGTGGCGACGTGACCGTCTGGTCGCGACCCGGACGGGGCTCGACCTTCACCCTCCGCCTGCCTCAGGCGGTCACCCCGCAGCACGACGAGGGCCTCGACGGCCCCGTGCAGACAGGAGTCACCCTGTGACCCGCATCCTCCTGGTCGAGGACGAGGAGTCGTACCGCGACCCGCTGACCTACCAGCTGACGCGCGAGGGCTTCGAGGTCGTCACGGCGGCGACGGGCCCCGAGGCGCTGGTGGCGTGGGAGGACGGTGGCGCCGACCTCGTGCTGCTCGACCTGATGCTGCCCGGGATGTCGGGGACCGAGGTGTGCCGCTGGCTGCGCGCGCGCAGCGACGTGCCGGTCATCATGCTCACCGCGAAGGACGGCGAGATCGACAAGGTCGTCGGCCTCGAGCTCGGCGCCGACGACTACGTGACGAAGCCCTACTCGTTCCGTGAGCTGCTCGCTCGAGTGCGCGCGGTTCTGCGGCGGGGCGGGATCGCGACCGGCGACGCCGGGACCGAGCACGACGAGGGCACGCTCGACGTCGGCCCGGTGCGCCTGGACGTCGACCGGCACACGGTCCACGTGCACGGGGAGCTGGTCGCGTTCCCGCTCAAGGAGTTCGACCTGCTCGAGCTTCTGATGCGCAACGCCGGCCGCGTGCTGACCCGCGGGCAGCTCATCGACCGCGTGTGGGGGTCGGACTACGTGGGGGACACCAAGACCCTCGACGTGCACGTCAAGCGCGTGCGCGCCAAGATCGAGACCGATCCGGCCAACCCGGTGCTGCTGCAGACCGTCCGGGGCCTCGGTTACAAGCTGGCCGACCTGACGGCATCCTGACGACACTTCGTCGACCATCGTTCACCCTGCGTTCACCTTCCACGGGCCTCCAGGTCACTTGTCCTGCTTAGCGTCAGCCATGCACCGCGGCCTCCGGGTAGCGGGGGCATCTGACGATGAAGCACCAGGAGAGGGATTCCCGTGAAGGTTCGGCAGTTCGCACGACTGGCCAGTGTGGCCGGTGTCGTGCTCGTCTCGTCGCTGACGCTCGCGGCCTGTGGGTCCGACAACAACGCCGCCGGCGGCACCTCGGCGGCCCCCACGGCTGGCAAGACCACGGCGGCAGCTGCTGTCGACTGCGGCACCGCAGGAAAGATCAACGCTGAGGGCTCGTCGGCGCAGAAGAACGCGATCGAGCAGGCCATCGCGTCGTTCGCCGATGTGTGCCCCGACATCACCGTCAACTACAACCCGACCGGTTCCGGTGCGGGCATCACGCAGTTCAACGCGGCGCAGGTCGACTTCGCCGGTTCGGACTCGGCGCTCAACGCCGACAAGGGCGAGGTCGCGGCTGCGGCTACCCGCTGCGCCGGCAACCCCGCCTGGAACCTGCCCATGGTGACCGGCCCGATCGCGGTCGCCTACAACCTGCCGGGCGTCGACAAGCTCGTCCTGAACGCCGAGGTCACCGCGAAGATCTTCCACGGCGACATCAAGACCTGGAACGACCCCGCGATCGCCGCGCTCAACAAGGGCGTCACGCTGCCGTCGGACGCGATCCACGTCTTCTTCCGCTCGGACGAGTCGGGCACGACCGACAACTTCACGAAGTACCTCAAGGCCGCCTCGAACGGCGCCTGGACCGACGAGCACGCCAAGGCGTGGCCGAAGTCGGGTGCCGGTGAGGGCCGCGAGAAGTCCGCAGGCGTGGCCGAGGGTGTCAAGACGACCCCCGGTGGCATCTCCTACGTCGAGTGGTCGTACGCCAAGGACAACAAGCTGGGCATCGCCCAGATCGACAACGGCTCGGGTGCCGTCGAGCTGAACGCCGACTCGGTCGGCAAGGCAGTGGCCGCCGCGAAGCCCGCTGGCCAGGGCAACGACCTGCAGCTCACGCTCGACTACGCGACCAAGGAGGCCGGGGCGTACCCGATCATCCTGGTGACGTACGAGGTCGTCTGCTCGAAGGGTCTCGACGCGAACCTCACGAAGGGTGTCAAGGCGTTCCTGACGCACTTCGCCTCGGCGAACGTGCAGAAGAGCCTCGTCGACATCGGCTACGCGCCGCTGCCCGCCGAGGTCCAGGCGAACGTCGCGAAGGCCATCGCGGCCATCGCCTGACCCTGGCCTACGCTTGAAACGCCGTACCTGCCTGACGCCGTCGTCCTGGTCCCTCCTCGAGGGGCCGGGACGACGGCGTACGGCAGCACCGAGTACCCCACCCGAAGGATGGCGATGGTGACCACGACCAGCCCACAGCCCGACGCCACCCTCACGGGTGGCCGGCGTCGTGGGCCGGACCGGCTGTTCCGCGGGCTCGCGGTGTCGGCGAGCGGCATCGTGGTCGCGCTCGTCGTGATCGTCGGTGCGTTCCTCGTCACGAAGGCGGCCCCGTCGCTCGCCGCCGACACGGCCAGCTTCCTCGGCTCGCGGGAGTGGGACGTCGCGGACCCCACGAACCTGCGGTTCGGCATCGCCCAGCTGCTCTGGGTCACCGTCATCTCGTCGATCCTCGCGATGGCCCTCGCGGTGCCGGTCGCGATCGGCGTCGCGCTCTACCTCACGCACTATGCGCCGGCCCGCGTGGCCAAGCCGTTCGCCTACCTCGTGGACCTGCTGGCCGCCGTCCCCTCGATCGTCTTCGGCCTGTGGGGGGCCCGGGTCCTCATGCACTACGTGCAGCCGTTCCAGGACTTCCTCAAGGGCGCCTTCGGCTGGTTCCCGCTGTTCGCACCGACCTCCGTGCAGGCGGGCACGATCTTCCTCGCGTCGATCGTCCTGGCCATCATGATCCTGCCGATCATCACCGCGCTGTCGCGTGAGGTGTTCCGGCAGACACCGAACGAGCACAAGGAGGCCGCGCTCGCGCTCGGCGCGACCCGCTGGGAGATGATCCGCATCGCGGTCCTCCCGTTCGGGCGGCCCGGTGTCATCTCGGCGTCGATGCTCGGCCTCGGACGCGCGCTGGGCGAGACCATCGCGGTCACGATCATCCTGTCGACGACGTCGGGCGCGTTCAGCTGGTCGCTCTTCTTCGGGGGCGAGACGTTCGCGTCGAAGATCGCGAACGCGGCGTCCGAGTTCGACGCCCCGTCCAAGACCGGCGCCTACATCGCGGCCGGCCTCGTCCTGTTCCTCCTGACGTTCGCGGTCAACGCCGTCGCCCGCATCATCATCGAGCGACGGAAGGCCTTCTCGGAATGAGCGCCGTGACCTCCCTGAGCCAGAGCGCCGTGCCTGCCGGGCCCGGAGCGCCCGAGCTGGGTGACCTGAGCAGTCCCGCGAGCGCGTCGAGGCGCGCCAAGGACCGCACCGCGACCATCGCGATGCACTCCGCGTTCGTCCTCGCGCTCGTCCCGCTGGTCTGGATCCTGTGGACCGTCATCTCCCACGGCTACAAGATGCTGCTGACCTCGCAGTGGTGGATGAACTCGCAGCGCGGCGTCACCGTCCGCGACTTCGGCGGCGGCGCTTACCACGCCATCGTGGGGACGCTCCTGCAGGCGGGGGTCACGGCCGTCATCTCCGTGCCGATCGGCATCCTCACCGCGATCTACCTCGTCGAGTACGGGCGCGGCGTCGCGGCACGTGCGGTGAGCTTCATGGTCGACGTGCTCACCGGCATCCCGTCGATCGTCGCCGCACTGACGATCTACGCGCTGTGGATCTCGACCTTCGGCCTGTCGCGAGTCGGCTTCGCGGTGAGCCTCGCCCTGGTCCTGCTGATGGTCCCGACCATCGTGCGGTCGACCGAGGAGATGCTCAAGCTCGTCCCGAACGAGCTCCGCGAGGCGTCCTACGCGCTCGGCGTGCCCAAGTGGAAGACGATCATGCGGATCGTCCTGCCGACCGCGTTCTCCGGCATCCTCACCGGCGTGCTGCTCGGGCTGGCGCGCGTCATGGGCGAGACCGCCCCGCTGCTGATCCTCGGGCCGTACACGAAGTCGATCAACCTCGACCTCTTCCACGGCAACATGGCCTCGCTCCCGACGATGATCAACCAGGACCGCACCGAGTTCCTCGACGCCGCGGTCCAGCGCACGTGGGGCGCCGCCCTGACGCTGATCATCGTCGTCATGCTCCTCAACCTCGCGGGCCGACTCATCGCCCGGTTCGGGAAGGTGTAGCCGTGCCCACCCGAGCAGGCGCCCGCCCGGGCGGCGCGCGCACACTGGACCCGACCCCCGTACCGTCTCGAAAGGAGCGCTGACCGCTGTGGCCAAGCGCATCGACGTCAAGGACCTCAACGTCTACTACGGGGACTTCCGTGCGGTCGAGGGCGTGACCCTGGGGATCGACGCCCGGTCCGTGACCGCCTTCATCGGGCCGTCGGGCTGCGGCAAGTCGACGTTCCTGCGGACGCTCAACCGCATGCACGAGGTGCTCCCCATCGGCCGCGTCGAGGGTCAGGTGCTGCTCGACGGCGCCGACCTGTACGACAAGGACGTGGACCCGGTCGCGGTGCGCCGCACCATCGGCATGGTGTTCCAGCGCCCCAACCCGTTCCCGACGATGTCGATCTTCGACAACGTGGCCGCCGGGCTGCGCCTGAACGGCACGAAGAACAAGGCCGAGCTCACCGAGGCGGTCGAGACGTCGCTCCGGGGGGCCAACCTCTGGAACGAGGTCAAGGACCGCCTCGACAAGCCCGGTGCCGGGCTCTCAGGCGGTCAGCAGCAGCGCCTCTGCATCGCCCGGGCCATCGCGGTACGCCCGCAGGTGCTCCTCATGGACGAGCCCTGCTCGGCGCTCGACCCGATCTCGACGCTCGCGATCGAGGACCTGATCTCCGAGCTGAAGAACGACTACACGATCGTGATCGTGACCCACAACATGCAGCAGGCCGCGCGCGTCTCGGACCGGACGGCGTTCTTCAACATCGCGGGGACGGGTCAGCCGGGTCGGCTCATCGAGATCGACGACACCCCGGTCATGTTCTCGTCGCCGCGCGAGAAGGCCACGGAGGACTACATCTCGGGTCGCTTCGGCTGACCAGCGGGTCGCCGTCGGCGGTCCGACCCTCCGGTCGCTCGGCCCGTCGGCTGTGGCCGACGGGCTCCCCGCATGCCGTCCGGCGCTGCTAGCCCGCCGTCGCGGTCGGGGTGGGGACGAGCGTGGCGTACTCGGGGAGCGTGCCGTCGAGCACGGGCACCGAGACGGTCAGGGACCCGCCCGAGCCGGTCGCGAGGGTCAGCGGGGTCACGCCGCCGGGCGCATCGCTCGCGGCGAACGTGATCTTCTTGCCGGTGTCGCCGCCGACGAGGACCGTCGTGGCGGGGTCGACCCGGACGGTGCCGATCGCGGCGGTGCCGTCCGTGAGCGAGACCGTGACCGCGGTCGTGCCACGGTTCGTGAACGCGCCCTGCAGCGCCGCGGGTGCGCCCTTGGCGGTCGTCAGGACGATGAGGTTCTCCGCCGTGACGTCGCCGAGCTCTGCGCGGACACCGTCGGACGCGGAGTACGCCTTCGCCGTGGTGATCTCGTTGGTCGCGGAGCAACCGGTGAGGGCCAGGGCGGCGAGGGCGACGACGCCCGCCGCAGCGAGGCGGTGACGCAAGGACGAGCGGGCGCGGATCACGGGTTCTCCTCGTTCGCTGTGCCTGGTCGGCACACATCGGTCGGCAGTCATCTATCGCACATCTGAGACAAAGGCGCAGGTCACGGCTGTCGGGACGGGCCGAGCGAGCTCGACGTGGGACCGGCGGCGGAGCGGACGGCTGCCCGCAACACTTTAGTGGCCCGAGCGGCCTGCGCGTCTCGGCCGAGCCCGACCAGAAACGATCCGTGACCAGGACACGTACCGTCGAACCGACGGTGCGGAACTCGCTCGGCTGCCTCTGACCTGCACAAACGCTCGCAGCGGGCCCCCGGGAGGCCCGCTGAAACGTGATAGAATGGGCATCCGCGAAAGGGGACACCCACAGATGACTTTCACTGTAGGGGAGACGGTTGTCTACCCGCACCACGGTGCAGCATTGATCGAAGAGATCAAGACCAGGACTATCCGTGGTGAGGAGAAGCTCTACCTGAAGCTCAAGGTGGCGCAGGGCGATCTGACGATCGAGGTCCCGGCGGAGAACGTCGATCTCGTCGGAGTGCGTGACGTCGTCGGCCAGGAAGGTCTCGACAAGGTGTTCGAGGTCCTGCGTGCGCCGTACACCGAGGAGCCGACCAACTGGTCTCGCCGGTACAAGGCGAACCTCGAGAAGCTGGCCTCGGGCGACGTCATCAAGGTTGCGGAGGTCGTCCGCGACCTCTCCCGGCGCGACGCCGACCGCGGGCTCTCTGCCGGCGAGAAGCGCATGCTCGCCAAGGCCCGTCAGATCCTCGTCTCGGAGCTCGCTCTTGCGGAGCACACCGAGGAGGAGAAGGCCGAGGCCATCCTCGACGAGGTCCTGGCTTCCTGACCGCGTCCTGACGACCGTTCCCGTGCCGGGCGAGATCCCTGCGACCGTGGCAGCGCTGTGACGGTCGTCGCGATCCTCACGTCTGCCGGGAGCGGTCGTCGGCTCGGTCACCTGCTGCCGAAGGCGCTCGTCGAGCTCCTCGGGGTGCCGCTCGTGGTGCATGCTGCGCGCGGGCTCGTCGGTTCGGGGCTCGTCGGGCTCGTCGTCGTGACGGCACCTCCGAAGCACGTCGCGGAGTTCGCCGAGGTGCTCGGCGCCGAGATCGAGGGCGTCCCGGTACGGGTCGTCGCCGGTGGATCGACCCGGCAGGCGTCCGTCGCTGCAGGTCTCGCCGTCGTCCCGGAGGGCGCCGACGTCGTCCTCGTCCATGACGCCGCGCGGGCGCTCGTCCCGCCGGACCTCGTGGCGCGCGTCGTCGAGGCCGTCCGCGCCGGCCACCCGGCGGTCATCCCCGGGCTCGCGGTGACCGACACGATCAAGCGGGTCGGCGTCCGGGGCGACGTCGTCGAGACGGTCCCGCGGCACGAGCTGCGTGCCGTCCAGACACCCCAGGGGTTCGCGCCCGACGTGCTCGCCCGCGCCCATGCGGCCGGAGCCCACCTCGGCGTCGACGAGTCATCCGCCGCGTCCGACGACGCCGGCCTGGCCGAGGCGATCGGCGTGCCCGTGTGGGTGGTCGACGGCCACGAGGACGCGTTCAAGATCACGACCCCCCGCGACCTCGCATTGGCGCAGCTCGTCCTCGCGGAGCGTGGCCGGTCGGCCGACGGGTCCGCGGACGGTGTGGCCGCCGGGCCGGACGACGGCACACACGACGGCGCGGGCGACAGCGCGGAGGCGCAGCGATGACGGCACTCCCACGTACCGGTCTCGGCATCGACGTGCACGCCTATGACCCGGATCCCGCGCCCGACGCCGTGCTGCACCTCGCTGGGCTCGCGTGGCCAGGCGAGCGC
>DASVMA010000347.1:0-6955 GCA_036384595.1 Cellulomonas sp.
CCCCCGGCGCCGCCTGGCCGCCGGAGACCGCGACCGCGACCTGGCCTGCGAGCGCGCTCGACCCGCTCGCCCTGAACCAGGCGGGCGCAGTGGAGCCGGCGGTCGCCCCGGCCGCCACGAGCAGCGTCACGACCCATCGGCCGCGCCCAGAGCCCTCACTCATCGGCGGGCCGATCGCAGCCGGGCAGCGATCTGGACGGCCCGGACCGCGGCAGCTGCCTTGTTGCGGGACTCCTCGTACTCGAGCCCGGGCACGGAGTCGGCGACGATCCCGCCGCCGGCCTGCACGCTCGCCCGGCCGTCGCGGATGAGCGCCGTGCGGATCGCGATGGCCATGTCCATGTCCCCCGCGAGGTCGAAGTAGCCGACCGTCCCGCCGTAGATCCCGCGCCTGGCCGGCTCGATCTGGTCGATCAGGGCGATCGCTCGCGGCTTCGGGGCGCCCGAGAGCGTGCCGGCCGGGAAGGCCGCGATCAACGTCTGGAGCGCAGTGGCCCCCTCACGCAGGTGCCCGACGACGGTCGAGCAGATGTGCATGATGTGGCTGAAGCGCTTGACCGCCATGAACTCGACGACCTCGACGCTCGACGGCTCGCACACCTTGACGAGGTCGTTGCGCGAGAGGTCGACGAGCATGATGTGCTCGGCGCGCTCCTTGGGATCCGCGAGCAGCTCGTCCGCGAGCGCCAGGTCCTCCTCGGGCGTCGCACCGCGGGGCCGGGAACCCGCGATCGGGAACGTGACGACCCGGCCGTCGGTGACCTTGACGAGCGTCTCAGGGCTCGAGCCGACGACGGCGAAGTCCTTGCCGTCCGCGTCCCGGAGCTGCAGGTAGTACATGTACGGGCTCGGGTTGATGGTGCGCAGCACCCGGTACACGTCGATCGGCTCGGCGGGGCATTCCAGGTCGAGGCGCTGCGAGAGGACGACCTGGAAGACCTCGCCGTCGCGGATCGCCTCCTGACCGGTGCGTACCGACGCCTCGAACTGGGCGCGCGTCGTGCGGAACTCCAGCTCGGGCTCGGCCGAGTCGACGAGCACGGCGGCTGCCGGCGGTGCCGGGTGCTGGAGCGCGTCCTGCATGGCCTCGAGCCGCGCGAGCGCGTCGCCATAGGCCTCGTCCACGCGCGCGTCGGTGTTGTCGAAGTTGATCGCGTTCGCAACGAGCCACACCGAGCCGTCCAGGTGGTCGACGACGGCGAGGTCGCTCACCAGGCACAGCGTCATCTCAGGCACGCCGAGCTCCTCGGGAGCCTCGGCGGGCAGCGTCGGCTCCCACTGGCGCACGATGTCCCACCCGAGGGCCCCCACGAGCCCGCTCGTGAGCGGCGGCAGGCCGGGTACGGCGGGCGTCCGGAGGACCTCGAGCGTCTCGGCGAGGACGTCGAGGGGCGTGCCCTCGAGCGGCACCCCGACGGGCACGTCGCCGCTCCAGACCGCACGGCCGGCGCGCGTCGTCAGCGTCGCGCGGGAGGTCACCCCGATGAACGAGTACCGCGACCACGTGCCGTCCTGCTCGGCGGACTCGAGCACGAACGTGCCGGGACGCCCTCCCGCGAGCGTCCGGTAGAGGCCGACCGGTGTGACGTCGTCCGCCAGCAACCTCCGGACGACGGGGATGACCCGGCGGTCGGACGCGAGGGTGCGGAAGTCCGCGAGCGCCGGCCACGTCGAGCCCCAGGGGACCTGCACCGGGGTGGTCGCGGCAGCGGGCGCGGTCATGAGGCTCCTTCGGGGTTCGGCGGGACGTCGGAGGTCGGGCGGTGGCCCACGACAGCGGGCAGCGGGCCGCCCGCGTCGAAGCAGGTCCGCGCGCCGGTGTGGCACGCGGCACCGACCTGGTCCACGCGGACCAGGAGCGCGTCCCCGTCGCAGTCGATGGCGACCGACTGGACGTACTGAGCGTGCCCGGACGTGTCGCCCTTGCGCCAGTACTCGCTGCGCGACCGGCTCCAGAACGTCACGCGCCCGCTCGTCAGGGTTCGGCGCAGCGCCTCGTCGTCCATCCAGCCGACCATGAGGACCTCCCCCGTGTCGTGCTGCTGCACGACCGCGGCCACGAGACCCGCCTCGTCGCGCTTCAGCAGGGCGGCGATCTCCGGGGCGAGCGACGACGAGGACGTCGGGACCGGCACGGCCGTGGGCGCGGCGGTCGAGGGGGTGGCGGCAGAGGTGGGCTGGTCGGGCACCCCGCGATCTTGCCATGGGCGCTCCCGGACGGTGCGGCCGTGGGAGCATTCCGGGATGACATGGCACCGCACCGCCCGCGAGCAGCTCGCCGAGGCCCTCATCGACGCCGGCCCGGACGCCCCGACGCTGTGCGAGGGGTGGCAGAGCCGTCACCTCGCGGCGCACCTGGTGCTGCGCGAGCACTCGCCGCTCGCGGGTGCCGGCATCGTCGTGCCGGCCCTCGCTGCGCGCACGGAGCGAGTGGTCGAGGAGCTCGGTGACACCGCGAGGTCGGAGGGGGCCTACCGCGATCTGGTGTCGCGCGTGGCGAGCGAGCCCGCCGCCTGGAACCCGCTGGCCTGGGCCGGCGAGCAGGTCAACCTCGTCGAGTTCTTCGTGCACACCGAGGACGTGCGGCGCGGCGCAGGGCCGGTGCCGCCGCGCGAGCTGGAACCGGAGCACGTCGAGGCGCTGTGGCGCGCGCTCGTCCGCGGTGCGTCGCTGACCTACCGCCGCGTGCCGGTCGGGATCGTCCTTGTCCGCCCGGACGGGGTGCGCCGACACGTGCGACGCGCGCCGAGCGGGCACGGGACCGTCGTCCTCCGCGGGGCCGTCGGGGAGCTCCTTCTGCACGCGTTCGGCCGGGGAGCGGCGGCCGACGTCACGATCGAGGGTGCACCGGACGACATCGCGGCGCTCGCGGAGGTCCTGCCGCACCGCTGACGGCCCGGCGTCACCGGACGGTGATGCCCGCCGCCCGCAGGTGGTCCTTGACCTCGCCGATCGTGAGCGTCCGGAAGTGGAAGACGCTCGCAGCGAGCACCGCGTCGGCCCCTGCCCGCGCTGCCTCCACGAAGTGCTGCGCCGTCCCGGCGCCGCCGCTCGCGATGAGCGGGACCGTGACCTCGCTGCGCACGTCGCGAAGCATCTCGAGGTCGAAGCCGGCGGTCGTGCCGTCGGCGTCCATCGAGTTCAGGAGGATCTCCCCCGCGCCCAGTGCCGCCGCACGTGCCGCCCACTCCACGGCGTCGATGCCGGTGCCGCGGCGACCGCCGTGCGTCGTCACCTCGTACCCCGACGCGGTGCGGACATCCCCGGTCACCCGGCGCGCGTCGACCGACAGGACGAGCACCTGGCTCCCGAACCGCTCGGCGATCTCCTGGATGAGCTCGGGGCGCGCGATGGCGGCCGTGTTGACCCCGACCTTGTCGGCGCCGGCCCGCAGCAGGCGGTCGACGTCGTCCGCCGAGCGCACGCCACCGCCGACCGTGAGCGGCACGAACACCTCCTCGGCGGTGCGCCTGACCACGTCGTACATCGTGGCGCGGTCGCCCGACGACGCCGACACGTCGAGGAAGGTGATCTCGTCCGCGCCCTCGGCGTCGTACCGCCGGGCCAGCTCGACCGGGTCACCGGCGTCGCGCAGGTTCTCGAAGTTCACGCCCTTGACGACGCGACCCGCGTCGACGTCGAGGCACGGGATGACCCGCAGCGCGAGAGTCATGTCCCAGGTCTCCTGTCAGCCGGCCGCGGGCGAGGGGCCCGTGGCGAGGATGTCGATGACGAACACGATGGTCTGGCCCTTGAGCTCCTCGCTCTGCGTCGCGCCGAGCGGGTAGGTCGGGGGGACGACGAGCATGACCTGGCTGCCGACCGGCTGCTCGACGAGGCTCGCCCACGCAGGCACCATCGCGAGGTCGAAGGACACCGGGCTGCGGTTGGTCCAGGTCGACTCGAACGCCTCCCCCGTCGTCCATGCGAAGCCCGTGTACTGCACGGTCACGGTGTCGCCCTCCGCCACCTGGGCGCCGGTGCCCCGGAGGATCGGCTGCGTCACCAGGTCGGTCGGTGGTGCGGCGGTCGACGCCGTGATCGACGGCGAGCCGTCGCTGCCGAGCGTGACGGTCGGCAGCCCTTCGCGCGGGGCCACGGGTTCGCCCGACGCGCGCGTCGCGAGCACGTCGAGCACCGTGACGGTCGGGTAGTTGGCCGCACCGCTGCCGGGAGCCGGGCTGATCTGGAGCAGGCGCGCCCCGACACGCTGACCGTGCAGCGTGTCGTACAGGTCCTGGCCGAGGTCCTCGACCGTCAGCGGACGAGGCGTCGGGCTGCTCGAGTAGCTCTCCTTGACGACCGTCGCGTCGCTCGCGTCCTCGAGCCAGAAGTCCACGAGCACGGGCTCGCCGTCGACGAGCGGGCTACCGGCGCCCTGCCAGACGACCTTGTGGACCGTCTTGCTCACCGCGAGGGGCGTCACGTAGGTGAGGGTCGGCCGCGAGCCCGGGTCGCCCGTCACGAGGACGTCCGGCTCGGGGGCCGTCGCCGCGCTGCACCCAGCCAGGAGCAGCGCAGCCAGGCATGCCGCCACCAGACGTCGCACGTCGATCCCTCCCCGGTCGGATGTCCGGCCACACTGTACGGTGCCCGCCCGAGGGTCGTTCACATCGACTCGATGAGCCTCTCGACGCGCTCGTCGACGCTGCGGAACGGGTCCTTGCACAGGACCGTCCGCTGCGCCTGGTCGTTGAGCTTGAGGTGCACCCAGTCGACCGTGTAGTCCCGTCGGGCCTCCTGCGCGGCGCGCACGAAGTCGCCGCGGAGCTTCGCCCGCGTCGTCTGGGGCGGGACCGCCGTCGCCTCGAACACCTCGAGGTCGGTCGTGACCCTGTCGACCAGCCCGCGTGCCGCGAGGAGGTTGTACAGCCCCTCGGTCCGCGAGATGTCGTGGTACGCCAGGTCGAGCCGCGCGACACGCGGGTCCCCCAGCTCGAGCCCGTGCTTGGCGCGGTAGCGCTCGATGATCCTGTACTTGATGACCCAGTCCAGCTCGCGCTCGACGAGACCGAGATCGCCCGTGCGGAGCGCGTGCAGGCCGCGTTCCCACAGATCGACGACCTGCTTGACGTCCGGCGTCTGGTCGACGTCGGACGCGATGAAGTCCTTGACGCGCCCGAGGTACTCCTCCTGGAGGTCGACCGCGGTGACGGTACGCCCGTTCGAGAGCTGGAACGGGTGCAGCCCGGTCATGTCGTGGCTGATCTCGCGGATCGCGCGGATCGGGTTCTCGAGCGCCATGTCGCGCATCGGGACGCCCGCCTCGATGAGACGCAGGATCAGGTCCGTCGCGCCGACCTTGAGCATCGTCGTCGTCTCGGACATCGAGGAGTCGCCGACGATGATGTGCAGGCGCCGGTACAGCTCGGCGTCCGCGTGCGGCTCGTCCCGGGTGTTGATGATCGGCCGGGACCGGGTGGTCGCGCTGGAGACCGCCTCCCAGATGTGGTCGGCCCGCTGCGAGAGGCAGTAGACCGCGCCGCGCGGCGTCGGGAGCACCTTGCCCGCGCCCGTGAGGACCTGGCGCGTGATCAGGAACGGGACGAGGACGTCCGAGAGCCGAGAGAAGTCCCCCTGGCGACGCACGAGGTAGTTCTCGTGGCACCCGTAGGAGTTGCCTGCCGAGTCCGTGTTGTTCTTGAACAGGTGGATCCGGCCGGCGAGGCCCTCGTGCTCGAGCCGCTGCTGCGCGTCGGCGACCAGGCCCTCGAGGATGCGTTCGCCGCCGCGGTCGTACGTGATGAGCTGGCGCACGTCGTCGCACTCGGCGGTCGCGTACTCCGGGTGGGACCCGACGTCGAGGTAGAGGCGCGAGCCGTTGCGCAGGAACACGTTCGACGAGCGACCCCACGCGACGACCTTGCGGAACAGGTACCGCGCGACCTCGTCGGCCGACAGCCCACGGCCGTCGTCCGACGCGCAGGTCACCCCGTACTCGGTCTCGAGGCCAAAGATGCGGCGGTCCATGCGGCGGTCCCCTCCGGGTGGGTCTGCGTCGAGCGGTGTCACGCTGCCCTCACGACGTCGACGGGTCCGCCTCGGACGGCGCGGGGGGCGCGACCGGCTCAGCCGGTGCCGGGGGGATCGGCGCGTCGAGCTGGCTTGGCGCGTCGAGCTGGCTCGGCGCCGCGAGCATGGCGTCCAGTGCCGGTCCGGTGAGTCGTCGGAACGCGCGGCGTGGCCGTGAGCGCTCCAGCACAGCGACCTCGAGCTGGCTCGCCGGCAGCTGGCGGGGCTCGCCCTCCGGCTGGGTGCCGAGGACGCGGACCGCGATCCGCACCGCCTCAGCGAGCGTCAGGCCGGCGCGCCACGCGTCGGCGAGCTGCGTGACCAGACCGTCCGCCTGCCCACCCATGGCCACGTACCCGTGCTCGTCGGCGACCGAGCCGTCGTAGGACAGGCGGTAGATCTGGTCGCCCTCGGGGCTCGCGCCGACCTCTGCCACGACGAGCTCGACCTCGAGCGGCTTCGACTCGGTGGTGAACACCGTGCCGAGGGTCTGGGCGTAGGCGTTCGCGAGCCCACGTGCGTTCACGTCGTGCCGGTCGTAGGAGTACCCGCGCAGGTCGGCGTACCGCACCCCGGCGACGCGCAGGTTCTCGAACTCGTTGTACTTGCCCACCGCGGCGAACGCGATGCGGTCGTAGATCTCCGAGACCTTGTGCAGCGCCCGGGACGGGTTCTCGGTCGCGAACAGCACGCCCTCGTCGTACTGCAGCACGACGACCGAACGGCCGCGGGCGATGCCCTTGCGCGCGTAGTCCGCCCGGTCCTTCATCAGCTGCTCGGGCGAGACGTAGAACGGCATGCTCATCGCAGGTCACCGCCCCGGGCAGCCCGACGAGCTGCCAGCACGCCCTCGGCGGCCGACGCCAGCTCCTCGTCCGGCACCCGCCGGTACCCACCGGAGCCCACCGCGGCGACGACCGGGTAGATCGAACGCTCCGCGTCG
>DASVMA010000348.1:0-1960 GCA_036384595.1 Cellulomonas sp.
CCCGACGGGATCCACGTCGGGTTCGGCTCGCCGCGGTTGGGCCAGAGCGAGACCGCCCGCTCGGCCTGCGCCGCGATGGTCAGCGACGGGTTCACGCCGAGGTTCGCGGTCACGGCCGCGCCGTCGAGCACGTGCAACGTCGGGTAGCCGTGCACGCGCTGGTACGGGTCGAGGACCCCGTCCGCCGCCGTCGTGCCGATCGCGCAGCCGCCGAGAAAGTGCGCCGTCATCGGCATGTTGACGAGGTCGCCCAGCTGACCGCCCGCGACCCCGCCGAGCTGCTCCGCCATGAGGGTCGCGGCCCGATGGCCCGACGGGATCCACGTCGGGTTCGGGTCGCCGCTGCCCTGCCGGCTCGTCATCCGGCGCAGGCGTGCGGGCACCGGGATCCCGAGGCGGCGCGGCGCGAGCGACGTGGTCAGGGAGTTGTCGAGCGCCTGCATGACCAGGGCGATCGTCGTGCGCTCGCTCCACCGGTACGGCGCGAACGCGCGCAGGGTCGCGACCGGACGACGCCGCAGGTCACGCGCGTACGAGGCGAGCACCGACGACCAGCGCCGCCAGGTCGGGGCACCCTCGGAGAGCGCGACCTGGAGCAGCGCCATGGCGTTCGAGCCCTTGCCGTAGCGGACCGGCTCGACGTGGGTCGTGTCGTCGGTGAAGAACGACGACGTGATCGCGACGCCCCGCGAGAGGTCGCGCGCCGGGTCGACGCGCGGGGCGCTCGCGCCGAGCAGCGCCTCGGAGTTGGTGCGGGTCAGCTCGCCGAGCCGCTGCGAGAGACCCGGCAGGCTGCCGGTCGCCTTCATCCGGTGCAGCAGCTGCTGCGTGCCGTAGGTGCCGGCCGCGAGCACCACCTGGTCGGCGTGCCAGGTCGTGCGACCCCGCACGACGCCCGGCAGCGCGGGTCCGGTGCGCCGCGACGTGATCGTCCAGCCGCCGTCGGGCCCGGGCGTGAGGTCGGTGACCGTCGTCATCGGCTCGACGCGCACGCCGGCCCGCTCGGCGAGGTGCAGGTAGTTCTTCGTCAGGGTGTTCTTCGCGCCGACCCGGCAGCCGGTCATGCACGAGCCACACTCGGTGCAGCCCGTCCGCGCCGGCCCCGCTCCCCCGAAGAACGGGTCCGGGACGTCCCGGCCGGACTCACCGAACAGGACGCCGACGTCGGTCGCGTGGAACGTGTGCTCACGGCCCATGCGCGTCGCGACCTGCAGCAGCAGCTTGTCCGCGGGGGTCGTGGACGGGTTGCGCGTGACGCCGAGCATGCGCGCCGCCTGGTCGTAGTGCGGCGCGAGCTCAGACTCCCAGTCGGTGATGCCCGCCCACTGCGGGTCGGTGAAGAACTCGCGCAGCGGGCGGTAGAGCGTCGTGCCGTAGACGAGCGACCCGCCCCCGACCCCGGCGCCCGCGAGGATAAGCGAGTCCTTCAGGACGTGGATCCGCTGGATGCCGTAGCAGCCGATCGCGGGCGCCCACAGGAACGTGCGCAGGTGCCACGACGTGCGGAAGTCCTCGTCGGCGAACCGTCGCCCGGCCTCGAGCACCGCGACGCGGTAGCCCTTCTCAGCCAGACGCAGCGCGGCGACCGAGCCTCCGAAGCCCGAACCCACGACCACGACGTCGTACCGCTGGTCCACCATCCGGGCATCGTGACACACGCCGGTGCGGGCGGCCCACGGCGGGCCGGCGCCCGGCGAAGGTTCAGTGCGCGGCGAGCAGCTCGGCGAGCCTGTCGAACGAGCTGGCCCAGCCCTGCTGGACGCCGGCGTGCTCGGGCCGGGGGTCGGTGTCCGCGCAGTGGAACGTCATCTCGGTCCCACCCTCCACCTCGGCGAACGTCACGGTCATGACGGTCTCGCGGCCGTCGAGCCGGCCGGCCTCGCGCTCCAGGACGATGATCCGCTCGGGCGGGTCGACCTCGCCGTACGTGAGGCTGCGCGGGTACGGCAGGCCGGTCGCG
>DASVMA010000349.1:0-3039 GCA_036384595.1 Cellulomonas sp.
GCAGGTCGCCGTCGTGCACGATCCGGCCCGCGCTGCGGCCGTTCGGCGCGGCCTTGGCCTCTTGCAGGTGGGACCACGTGAGGCTGAGCAGGTCGGGCATGGCACGCTCCCTCGGTTCGACGACATTGTGGAACGACTGACGGTTCTCAGCCCGCGCTGCTCACACTCTGCCAGGGCTCGTCGCGGTTTGCCCCTGTCGCCGTCGGCTCGGTCGCCGGCGGCTCCCCCAGCCGCGCATGGCCCTCGAGCCAGCTGAAGACCACCTCGAAGTACTCCTCGCGCGCCGGCCGTGCCGACAGGGCCAGGTCGTGGATCCCGTCGGGGATCGGCACGTAGGTGACGTCAGGACCGAGCAGGTGCGCCCGCAGGGCGATCTGGCGGACGTCGAGCACGGTGTCGGAGCGGCGCAGATCGGGGTTGTCCTCGGTGTTGGGACCGCTGCGCTGGGCGGAGCACACCAGGACGGGCACCGCGATGGCGAGCCCGCGCGACAGCCGGGCGTGCCCGTGCCGCGCGGCGCGCACCCAGCCCGCGCGCCTCGGGAAGCCCTCGGACGGCTTGAGGGTGAGGTCGTAGTCCCACTCGCCACCGTGCACGACGTGCAGGCTGCGGGAGTACGCCGACGGCCCGTGGGAGACGACGCGCATCGGGTCGATCGAGCCGAGCGCCTCGAGGACCTGCGTCTCGACCATCCGCCGGAACCGGGGCGCCTTGAGGTCGAACCAGGGGCTGTTGAGCACGACGGCGTCGACCACACCCGTCCCCCGCATGCTGTGCGCCCACAGGCTCGCGGTCAGCCCGCCGGTCGAGTGCCCGTGCACCACGAGCGTGTCGTGGGCGAGCTCGCCGCGCACGATCCAGGCGGCCGTGGTGATCTCCTCGGCATACTCGCGCAGATCGGTGACGTAGTGCGGCGTCTGCCACGGACGGAGCGATCGGCCGCACTTGCGCAGGTCGAGGGCGTAGAAGTCGAACCCGCGGGACTCCCACTCCTCGGCGAGGTGGGTCTGGAAGAAGTAGTCGTTGAAGCCGTGCAGGTACAGGACGGCGCGGCGGCGGCCGTGCTCCCGGGCAGCCGCAGGATCGCGGCGCACGAGGGTCGCGACGACCGGGCCCTCGGCGTCGTCGGGCAGCGGGAGGGTGCGCGCCTGCCAGCCCGGACCCAGGAGGTCGGGGCGCCACTCGGTCATACCGACATGGTGCACCGGAACACGTGCGGCTGCCGGGCCGCGAGGCTCAGTCGTGGCGCGCGTGCTCGTGGGCGGCGTGCGACGCAGGCTCCAGCTGGAACGTCGAGTGCTCGATCGACACCGGGAAGTGGTCCGCGACGCAGGCCTGCAGGTCGTCGAGCAGCCGGGCGGCATGACCGTCGAGGAAGCATGCGTCGTCGATCACGACGTGCGCGGTCAGGACCGGCAGGTCGGACGCGATGCGGCTCGCGTGCAGGTCGTGGACCTCGACGACGTGCGGGACGTCGAGCAGGTGCGCGCGGACGTCGTCGAGGTCGAGGCCCTGCGGCGTCGACTCCAGCAGGACGTCGATCGTCTCGCGGAGCAGCGCGAGCGTGCGGGGCAGGATGAGCACGCCGATGAGCAGACCCGCGACAGCGTCGGCGCGCGTCCAGCCCGTGAGCGCGATGACGACGGCCGCCACGATGACCGCGACCGAGCCGAGAGCGTCGTTGACGACCTCAAGGAACGCCGCGCGCCGGTTGAGCGACCCCGACCGGCCCGGCGCGAGGACGACGATGGCCGCGACGTTGCCGAGCAGCCCGACGACGCCGAACACGAGGAGCTGCGGGCCGGCCACATCGGTCGGCGAGACGAGCCGCCGCACGCCCTCGACCAGCACGTACACGCCGACGACCAGCAGCACGGCGGCCTGGGCGGTCGCCGCGAGGACCTCCGCGCGGCGCAGCCCCCACGTGCGGCGGGCCGTCGTCGGGCGCGCGACGAGCGAGGCCGCGACCAGGGCGACGAGCAGACCGCCGACGTCGGTGAGCACGTGCGCCGAGTCGACGAGCAGCGCGAGGCTGCCGGTCAGCAGCGCGCCGACGACCTGCACGACGAGGATCCCGACCGTGAGACCGAACGCGACCGCGAGCCGCGACCGGTCCTGGCCGGACCCGTGGTCGTGCGCGTGGCCGGTGGACATGACACGACCCTATGGCGGTGGTGACCGACGAGCGCCACGCTGGTGTCCTCGTCGGGCACTCCCGTTCGTCGTGCTGATGCACCGTCCGATCGGTGCACCCGACACACCCCGCGGAGGACACCATGAAGTACCTGCAGCTCATCCGGGTCGCCCCCGGGACCCAGCCCGCGCCCGCCGACACCGACCCCCAGCCCTGGGTCGACGAGACGACGGCGCGCGGCACC
This sequence comes from Cellulomonas sp., assembly GCA_036384595.1. Lineage (GTDB taxonomy): Bacteria > Actinomycetota > Actinomycetes > Actinomycetales > Cellulomonadaceae > Cellulomonas_A. The sequence continues at coordinate 2,379 of DASVMA010000349.1, forward strand.
CGGGTCACGGGCGACCGGCTGCGTCCCGCGCAGGACGCCACGACCGTGCGCAGCCGCGGTCACGAGACGATCGTCACCGATGGGCCGTTCGCCGAGGCGCGCGAGCAGATCGGTGGGTTCGACATCCTCGAGGCTCCGGACATGGACGCCGCGGTCGCCGTCGCGGCTGCCCATCCGGTGGCGCGGTTCGGCTCGATCGAGGTCCGGGAGACGTGGTCGTTCGACTTCGGCGACCTCGACGCCTCGACCCCTGGAGACGTCCTCGCTGACGAGCCGCCGGCCGGCTGGCTCCGCTACCTGATGATCTTCGGGGCGGACGAGGAGACCGAGCGCATCCTCGCCGGTGCCACGAGCGAGAGTGGCGACGGCTCCGGCGAGGTCAACTGGCAGGGGCAGCTGACGGCGTGGGTCGAGGACACCGCCCGCCGCGGGATCGACCTCGACGGTGCGCGGCTGCGCCCGCCGGAGGAGACCAAGACCGTCCGGGTCCGCGAGGGCCGGCTGCTCGTCGTCGACGGGCCGTTCGCCGAGGCACGCGAGCACGTCGCGGGCTACAACATCATCCAGGCGCCGAGCCTCGACGAGGCGATCGAGCTCGCCGCGGCGCACCCCGGGAGCCACATCGGGCCCATCGAGCTCCGGCCGATATGGCCGATGTAGC
>DASVMA010000350.1:0-1508 GCA_036384595.1 Cellulomonas sp.
TGGCGCACCGCGTTGAAGTAGGCGAACTGGGCGCCGGCGACCGCGAAGGCGCCGTACCCGACGATCAGGGGCAGGTGCTCGCGCAGCTCGGCCCAGCGCCCGTCGAGGGCGACCACGGCCGGGACCAGGAGCACGAGCGCCGCCACCCCGACCCGCACGACGACCGCGCCGCCGGCGCTCCAGCCGGCGTCCATGAGCCCGCTCGCCAGCGACCCGGAGAGACCGAAGGACGTGGCGGAGAGCACCGCGAACCAGAGGCCGGCGAAGCGCGACCCTGTCGCTGACGCCTGCCCGGTCGGAGCGTCGTCATGGGCAAGGGCGGTCATGGCTCATGACCGTAGTCGCGGCGCTGGTAAGGTGTCAACGTGATTTTCGCTCATGACACCGAGGCGGCCCTGCTCGCCGCGGTCGAGCTGGCCAACTCCGGGCTCGAGCCGGACACGATGAGGACGGTCGAGGACCTCGACCGCTTCTTCGCGGAGTACCTCTACACCGGCTCGCACGAGCACACGACGGCCGAGCTCGACGCGGTCCGCGCGCTCCGGGCGCCGTTGCGCGCGCTGTTCACGAGCTCGCGCGAGGACGCGGTCGCGACGGTCAACCGGATGCTCGCCGACGCGAAGGCCCTCCCCCAGCTGGTGCGCCACGGCGACGTCGACTGGCACGTCCACGCCGTGGGCGCCGAGGCCCCGCTCGCGACCCGGATCGTCGTGGAGACCGCGATGGCGATGGTCGACGTGATCCGCGCCGACGAGATGTCGCGGTTCTCGATCTGTGCCGACGAGGACTGCGAGGGGATCGTGCTCGACCTGTCCCGGAACCGCTCGCGCAGGTTCTGCTCGACCGCCTGCGGCAACCGCAACGCCGTCGCGGCGTACCGGTCACGCCGTCGCGCGCTCGGTCAGGCGAGGAACTGACGCAGCACCTCGACGAACACCTCGGGCTGCTCGGAGTGCACCCAGTGGCCCGCGTTCTTGATCGTCACCCGACGGGTGGCCGGGAACCACCGGTCCATCGCGGGCGCGTAGTCGTCGCGGACGTAGTCGGACCGGGCGCCGGCGATCCACAGCACCGGTCCGTCGTACGGCGCGAGCCCGGCGAGGCTCTGCTCGGGCCAGCCGCCCACCTCCGCGAGGTCCGCGCCGAGGACGTCGAGGTTGACCTGCCAGCTCCAGGTGTCGCCCTCGTGCCGGAGGTTCTGGAGCAGGAACCCGCGCACCGTCGCGCTCGGCACCGCCTCCTCGAGCGCCGCGTCGGCGTCGCTGCGACGCTCGAGCCGGGTCAGGTCGATCGCCTGCATCGCCTCGATGTAGCGCGCGAACTCCCGGGCGCCCTCGTAGGTCACTGGCGACACGTCCACCACGCACAGTCGCTCGACGAGCTCGGGACGCCGCAGCGCCAGCACCATCGCGACCTTCCCGCCCAGCGAGTGACCGACCAGGGCGACCGGGTCGTCGGCGTCGAGGACGCCGGCCACCTGGTCGGCGACGTCGACGAAGTCGAAGGAG
>DASVMA010000351.1:0-2034 GCA_036384595.1 Cellulomonas sp.
GATCGTCGCGATCAACGAGCTCCCCGACCTCGCCGAGCGGATCCAGGTCGCGATGCTCAACGTGATGGAGGAGCGCGACATCCAGATCCGCGGCTACGTCCTGCGGCTGCCGCTCGACACGCTGGTCGTGGCCAGCGCGAACCCCGAGGACTACACCAACCGCGGCCGCATCATCACGCCGCTCAAGGACCGGTTCGGAGCCGAGATCCGCACTCACTACCCGACCGAGCTCGAGGACGAGATCGCGGTCATCCGGCAGGAGGCGCATCTCGTCGCCGAGGTGCCCGACCACCTGGTCGAGATCCTCGCCCGCTTCACCCGCGGGCTGCGGCACAGCCAGTCGGTCGACCAGCGCTCCGGCGTCAGCGCCCGCTTCGCGATCGCGGGCGCGGAGACCGTCGCCGCGGCGGCGCTGCACCGGGCGACCTCGCAGGGCGAGGACGCGCCGGTCGCCCGGGTCGTCGACCTGCAGACCGCGGTCGACGTGCTCGGCGGCAAGATCGAGTTCGAGACCGGCGAGGAGGGCCGCGAGGAGGAGATCCTCACCCACCTGCTCCGGATGGCGACCGCCGAGGTCGTGCGGGCCCGGTTCGCCGGGCTCGACATGGGCCTGCTCGTCGACGCGCTCGAGGGTGGCTCGATCGTGACCACCGGCGAGCAGGTCGGCGCTCGCGACTTCCTGTCCGGATTGCCCGTCCTCGGCGAGTCCGAGCTGTACGACGACATCTGCGAGCGGCTCGGCGCGACCAACGACGGCGAGGGCGCCGGGGCGATCGAGCTCGCCCTCGAGGGGCTCTACCTGGCCCGCAAGGTGGCCAAGGACAGCGACGGGGGAGAGGCCGTCTACGGTGGCTGAGCGGCCCGGACGCGACCGGTCCTCGGCCGATCGGCACCGCTCCTCCTACCGCCGGTACCAAGGCGGGCCGGACCCGCTCGCCCCGCCGGTCGACCTCGCCGAGGCGCTCGAGCACATCGGCGAGGACGTGATGGCCGGCTACTCGCCCGAGCGCGCGATGCAGGAGTTCCTGCGCCGCGGAGGTCGTGACCGGCAGGGGCTCGACGAGCTCGCCCGCCAGGTGGCGCAGAAGCGCCGCGAGCTGCTCCAGCGGCACAGCCTCGACGGCACCCTCCAGGAGGTGCGCGAGCTCCTCGACCGGGCGGTGCTCAACGAGCGCAAGCAGCTCGCCCGCGACGTCGACCTCGACGACGGCGACCGCGCCTTCCGCGAGATGCGGCTGGACAACCTTCCGCCGTCGACGGCCGCCGCGGTGACCGAGCTGTCGTCGTACGACTGGCAGAGCGCCGAGGCGCGGGCCGACTACGAGAAGATCAAGGACCTCCTCGGTCGCGAGCTGCTCGACCAGCGCTTCGCGGGCATGAAGCAGGCGCTGGAGAACGCCACCGACGAGGACCGCGCGGCGATCAACGAGATGCTGGCCGACCTCAACGAGCTGCTGGAGAAGCACCGGGTGGGCGCGGACACCAACGAGGACTTCGACGCGTTCATGGACAAGCACGGGGACTTCTTCCCGGAGAACCCGCAGAACATCGACGAGCTCCTCGACGCCCTCGCCCAGCGCTCCGCCGCCGCCCAGCGGATGCTGAACTCGATGACCGCCGAGCAGCGCCAGGAGCTGATGCAGCTCTCCGCCCAGGCGTTCGGCAGCCCCGAGCTGATGGAGTCCCTCGGCCGCCTGGACTCCAACCTGCAGGCGCTCAGGCCCGGCCTGGACTGGGGCGGCTCGGAGCAGTTCGAGGGTGGGGAGGGCCTCGGGCTCGGCGACGGCACGGGCGTGCTCCAGGACCTGGCCGAGCTCGACGACCTCGCCGACCAGCTGTCCCAGTCCTACGACGGCGCCCGGATGGACGACGTCGACCTCGACGCGCTCGCCCGGCAGCTCGGCGACGACGCCGCGGTGAGTGCGCGCACCCTGCAGGAGCTCGAGCGGGCGCTACGCGACTCCGGTTACCTGAAACGCACCTCCGACGGACAGCTGCGGCTCTCCCCGAAGGCGATGCGCCAGCTCGGCAAGG
>DASVMA010000352.1:0-11939 GCA_036384595.1 Cellulomonas sp.
CGCGCGGCCGTCGCAGGATCACCCAGGCAAACGTGCCGACGACCACGAGGAGGAAGGGGAACGAGTAACGGATGAACGTGTCGTGCGAGCCGAGGGCGATCATCTCCACGACGATCGACGTCCCACCGATCGCGAGGCACACGAGCAGGACGCGCCGCACGAGCCGCATGTTCTGCTCGCTGAACGCGCGCGCCTCGATGTCTGGCCCGGCGTGCGCGTGCTCGGACCCAGCACCGCGCCGACGACTCAACCAGCGCATGGTCACACCTCGCGTTCCTCCAGGCCCCACGGCGAGCCGTACCCGTCGGGCACGGGTGCCGCCAGGAGCTCGAGGAAGGGTACGGCGTCGAACGCCTCGGGGCCGAGGACGCCCACGCCCGACCATGTGCCGGCAGCCAGGAGCTCAAGTGCGACCACCGGGTTGACGGCCGTCTGCCAGACGACGCACTGCGCGCCGTACTCGGCCATCGACCACGCGTTGTCGACGATGTGGTGCAGGTAGACCTCGCGCGGGCTCCCGTCCCGGCCCGTGCCCGTGACGAGCAGGCCAGCGCACGTGGAGCCCGTCATCCGCGGGCCGAGGGTCGCCGGGTCCGGCAGCACCGCCGCCACCATGTCGCGCGGGCTCACCGCGACGCCCTTGACGCCGACCGGCGCAGTGGAGTCGAGACCGAGCGTGTGCAGCGTGCGCAGCACCGCGATGAACTCCTCGCCGAGCCCGTACTTGAACGTCACCGTGCGCGCGTCGACCCAGCGCGGCATGAGGAGGACCTCCTCGTGCTCGACGTGCACGCACTCGACCGGTCCGATGGGCTCGGGGAACCGGAACACCTCCGGATCGGAGAACGGCGGCACCGTGTACCAGCCGTCGGCGAGGCCGGACCCGGCCGCGGCGCGCTCCGCCGACCAGATGACCGGCGGGTTCAGGCACTCCTCGATCGTGGTCCAGATCGAGAACGACGGCGCGAAGATCGGCTCGCCGTCGTCGCCGTGCACGACGAGGTTCGCCCCGTCGCGCACGCCGAGCTCGTCGATCTGTGCGAAGAGGTGGTCGGCCGCGTACCGCGCGAACACGTCGGACAGGCCCGGCTCGACGCCCATGCCCACGAGGGCGAGCCGGCCCGCACCCTGCCACGAGCCCGCGAGCGCGAACTGCTCGTCGCCGAGCTTGAGGCCCACCTGCTCGTGCGGGCGCTCGGGATGCGGGCGCGATAGCGACATCGCCATGTCCAGGTAGTCGGCACCGGCGGCGAGGGTCCCGGTGAACACCGGCATGACGAACCGGGGGTCGACGGCGTTGAGCACGTGCGTGCCCCCGTGCTCCCGGACGAGCGCCTCGACCGCGGACGCGTCCGACGCGTCGACGACCGCGGCGACGAACCGCCCGCCGACGACGTCGTGCTCTGCGGCCGCAGCCACCGTGCGCCGGGCGCGTGCCTCGTCGTAGTCCGCCACGACCATCGACTCGAAGAAGTCCCGGCGTGCGGCGATGCGAGCGACCGCATCCCCCACCCCGCCGCTGCCCACGACGACGATCCGCATGACCACCCTCTCGTCGGCGCTCCGGTCAGCGTCCACGCCGCCGGCTGTTCTGGACGATCTGGACCCCGACGACGATGACCAGCGCGAGGACGAACATGAAGGACCCGATGACGTTGGCCTGCGGCGGGATGCCGCGCGTCGCCGAGACGTAGACGAACTTCGGGAACGTCGTGAAGCTGCCGGAGTTGAAGTTCGTGATGATGAAGTCGTCGAAGCTGAGGCTGAAGGACAGCAGCGCGGCAGCCGCGATGCCAGGCACCAGCAGGGGGAACGTGACCTTCCAGAACGCGAGCCACGGCGACGCGTAGAGGTCCGCGGCAGCCTCCTCGAGTCGCGGGTCCAGGCTCGCGACGCGCGCCTTGACCGTCACGACCACGAAGCTGATGCAGAACATGACGTGCGCGGCCACGACCGTCCAGAAGCCGAGCTGGACCCGCAGCGACAGGAACTGGGCGAGCAGCGCAGCGCCGAGCACGACCTCGGGGGTCGACATCGGCAGGAAGATCAGCAGGTTGGCCAGCGCCCGGCCGTGGAACTTGTAGCGCACGAGCGCGATCGCGGCCAGCGTCCCGAGCACCGTCGCGATCGTGGTGGCGAGCAGGCCGACCTCGATCGAGTTCCGGAACGCCTCGCACACCTGCGGGGCGCCGCACGGGTTCTTCCAGTTGTCGAGCGTGAACCCGCGCCAGACGAGGTTGGTCTTGCCCGCGCTGTTGAACGAGAACGCGACCGTGTAGGCGACCGGCACGAGCAGGTAGGCGAACGCGATCGCCGCGAACACGGGGACGACGACGTCCCCGAGCCGCCACCGGCCGAGCAGCCTGCGGGGCGCGACCGCTGGTGGCCGGGCCCGGACGGTGACCGGCGCGGGAGCGGCGGTGAGGCTCATACGAGCTCCTCCGTCCCGGCGCGGCGCACGTAGATGCTGACGAGGGCGAGGATCGCGACCATGAGCACCACGGACAGCGCCGAGGCGGTCGGGTAGTCGAGCACCTTGAAGAACCGGGCGTCGATCACCTGCCCGATCATCGCCGTGTCCGTGCTGTTGCCCAGCAGGCTCGAGTTCACGTAGTCGCCCGATGCGGGGATGAACGTCAGGAGCGTCCCGGACACGACCCCGGGCATGGAGAGCGGCAGCGTGACCGTCCGGAACGTCGTGAACCCGCTGGCGTACAGGTCGCCGCCGGCCTCGATCAGGCTGGGGTCGAGGCGACCGAGGCTTGCGTAGATCGGGAGTGCCATGAAGGGCAGGAAGTTGTACGTGAGGCCTGCCACCACGGCGAAGGCCGTCGCCGTCAGGCGCCCGTCGGGTGCCATGAGGTGCAGCCACTTGAACGCCGTCACGACGAACGCGTCGTCGGCGAGGATCTGCTTCCACGCGATGGTGCGCAGGATGAAGCTCGTGAAGAACGGCGCGATGATCAGGACGAGCAGCATCCCCTGCAGCATCGAGCGGCCTCGGGCCCGCACCGCGATGACGTAGGCCATCGGGTACCCGATGAGCAGCGCCGCGACGGTCGCGATGAGGGCGAAGACGAATGACCGGACGAGCTGCGGCCAGAACTGGCGCAGCGCGTCGACGTAGTTCTGCCAGTGGAACGCGGGCTGGAACTGCCCCACGTCGCCACCCGGCACCTTGACGTAGAGCGAGGTCGCGAGCAGGGCGACCGCAGGGACGACGAAGAACAGGACCAGGTAGGCGGTCCCTGGCAGGAGCATGAGGGAGGCGCCGGTCCGTGCGCGCTTGACCGGGCGCGGGGCCGGGGTGCCCGCACCCTGCTCCGAGAGCGCCGCGGCGATGCTCACGGCTCGTCGTCCAGGTCGGCGGTGCCATCGGCGGCATCTTCGTGGCCGTCGAGTGCGAACGTGTGGTCGACCGACCATGCCAGCGACACGAGGTCACCGACCCGGAGCGTCGCGCCGCCCACGAGGTTCTGCGCGAACACCGTGAAGGTGCCCAGCCTGCCCAGGTCGACGAGGTACTGCGTGCTGACCCCCGTGAACGACACGTCGACGACCGCGCCAGGGCCGAGCACGTTGCTCCCCGGCCCGGGCTCCTGCGCAGCCAGCAGCAGCTGGATCTTCTCGGGCCGGACGCCGACCAGGACGTCGCCGGCGGCGCTGACCGCCCGCGCCGTCGGCACGACCAGCCGCGTCCCGGCCACCTGGACCCCGATCGTGTCCGACCCCGTCTCGACGACCGTGCCGGCAACGAGGTTCGACTGTCCGAGGAAGTTCGCGACGAACGCCGTCCGGGGCAGCTCGTACAGCTCGGCCGGTGCACCCTGCTGCTCGATGCGTCCCCGGTTCATCACCGCGACCGTGTCGGCCATCGTCATGGCCTCCTCCTGGTCGTGCGTGACGTGCACGAACGTCAGTCCGACCTCGGTCTGGATCCGCTTGAGCTCGAGCTGCATCTGCCGTCGCAGCTTGAGGTCGAGGGCACCCAACGGCTCGTCGAGCAGCAGCACCGCCGGGTTGTTCACCAGGGCTCGCGCGAGCGCGACGCGCTGCTGCTGGCCGCCCGACAGCTCGCTGGGCCGGCGATCGGCGAGGTGGCGCAGCTGGACGAGGTCGAGGCCCTCGGCGGCGCGGTCGAGCGGCTGGGCGACCCGCTTGCGGCGAAGCCCGAACGCAACGTTCTCGAGGACCGTCAGGTGCGGGAACAGCGCATAGCTCTGGAAGACCGTGTTGACCTCCCGCTGGTGCGCCCGGGTGCCGGTGAGGTCGCGCCCTCCGATCGAGATGGCTCCCGACGTCGGCTGCTCGAGTCCCGCAACCATCCGCAGCGTCGTCGTCTTGCCGCACCCGGACGGCCCGAGCAGCGCGAAGAACGAGCCGGACGGGACCGTCAGCGTGAGGTTGTCCACGGCAAGGTAGGTGCCGAACGCCTTGCTGACGTCCCACAGCTCGAGCGCCGCTCCCCCGCCACCTGGAGCCGTCTCGGTCACGGCCGCCATCAGGCGCCGATCACGTCGAGGAAGGCCTTGTTGTACGTCGTCTCCTCGTCAGGCGTCAGCGTCCGGAAGACGTGCGTCTTGGCGAGCGTCTCGGCGTTCGGGAAGATCAGCTGGTTGTCGACGAGGTCCGGGTTGATCGCCTCCATCGCCTTCTGGGCGCCCTCGACGGGGGTGATGTAGTTGACCCACGCCGCGACCTGGGCCGCGACCTCAGGGTCGTAGTAGTAGTCGATGACCTTCTCGGCGTTCGACCGGTGCGTCGAGCCGATCGGGATCATGAGGTTGTCGCTCCAGAGCGTGCCGCCGGCCTCCGGCAGGCCGAACTCGAAGCGGTTGTCGTTCCCCGCGTTCAGGGTCGTGATGTCGCCCGACCAGCCGATGACCGCGATCGCGTCGCCCGAGACGAGGTCCTGCGTGTAGGAGTTGCCGCGCACCTGGCGGATGTGGCCCGACGTGATCTTCGCCTTGAGGACGTCGAGCGCGGCGTTGAACTGGTCCGCGCCCCAGCTGCCCGACACGTCGACGCCCTGGTCGAGCATGATCAGACCGACCGTGTCGCGCATCTCCGAGAGCACCTCGACGCGGCCGGCGAGCTCGGGGGCCCACAGGTCCGACAGGCTCTTGAGACCCGCTGGGACCTTGTCCTTGGCCCAGGCCAGGCCGCCGAAGCCCGACTGCCACGTGAGCGAGTGGGTGCGGCCGGGGTCGAAGTCGACGTTCGCCAGGTTCGGCAGGATGTTCTTCGCGTTCGGGACGACCGCCCGATCGATCTCCTGGGTGTAGCCCATGCGGATCATGCGGGCAGCCATCCAGTCCGTCAGCACGATCAGGTCGTAACCGATGTCCTGGCCGTTCGCGAGCTGCCCCGAGACCTTGCCGTAGAACGAGTCGTTGTCCTCGATGTCCTCGGCGTACGTCACCTGGATCCCGGTCTTGGCCATGAAGGCATCGAGCGTCGGGTACTTCTTGCCGGTGGAGTCCTGGTCGAGGTAGAGCGTCCAGTTGGCCCAGTGGACGGTCTTGTCCGTCGCGGAGACGTCGACGGCGCCGGCCCGGGTCGCCGTGGCCGTGCCGCCCGGGCTGCTCGTGCCCCCCGTGCCGCAGGCCGCGAGCAGTGCCCCTGCGCCGACGGTGCCGAGCGCACCAGCGAGGAACTGCCGGCGCGACAGGCCCGCCGTCGAACGTGGGCGTGCCGCCTGAGCGATCAGGGCACGCACGCGCGGGTCCTGCGGGAGCGGTCTGCGGTCGGGCGACATGGCTCTCCTCGGATCGGGTGGCCGGCGGGACCTGCGGGCCCGACGACCTGCTGACGACGATCTGACGATGGTGACGTGCGAGAGACATCTGCACAAGGATTTCGTTGTCAACGAGTCAAACTGCAACGAAAAGTTTCCACGATTGGAACACTGGGTGCGCTTCACGTCACCCCGGGGAGCCCAGCAGCTATCCGCAGGGCCCCGGCGACGAGCCCCGCTCAGGCACCCAACGAGCTCATGACGTGCTTGATCCGGGTGTAGTCCTCGAACCCGTACATGGACAGGTCCTTGCCGTAGCCCGAGTGCTTGAAGCCGCCGTGCGGCATCTCCGAGACGAACGGGATGTGGGTGTTGATCCACACGACCCCGAAGTCCAGCGCGCGCGACATGCGCATCGCGGTGCCGTGGTCCCGGGTCCACACCGAGCTCGACAGCCCGTACTGCACACCGTTGGCCAGCCGGACGGCCTCGGCCTCGTCGACGAACGTCTGCACCGTGATGACGGGGCCGAAGATCTCCTCCTGCACCGCCTCGTCGTCCTGCCGCAGACCGTCCACCAGGGTCGCCTCGTGGAAGTAGCCGCGGGCACCGACCCGATGCCCGCCCACCACGACGTCGGCATGGCCGGGGAGCCGGTCGAGGAAGCCCATGACCCGCGCCAGCTGCGCGTCGCTGTTCACCGGGCCGAAGGCCACCGACGCGTCGTCGGGCATCCCGGTGCGCTGCCCGCGGGCCTGCTCGGCGAGCGCAGCCACGAAGTCGTCGTGCACCGAGGCGTGCACCAGGACGCGGGTCGCCGCCGTGCAGTCCTGCCCGGCGTTGAAGTATCCCGCCGACGCGATCCCTTCGGCCGCCGCGCCGAGGTCCGCGTCGGCGAAGACGACCACCGGAGCCTTGCCCCCGAGCTCGAGGTGCACGCGCTTGACGTCCCGGGCGGCCGAGCCGGCCACCTCCATGCCGGCCCGCACGGACCCGGTGATCGAGACCATGTCGGGGCGCGGGTGGTCGACGAGCGCCCGGCCCGTGTCGCGGTCGCCGCACACGACGTTGAACACGCCCGGGGGCAGGAACTCAGCCGCGACCTCGGCGAGCAGGAGGGTCGACGCAGGGGTCGTGTCCGACGGCTTGAGCACGACGGTGTTCCCCGCCGCGAGTGCCGGTGCGATCTTCCAGACAGCCATCATCAGCGGGTAGTTCCACGGCGTGACCTGGCCGATGACCCCGACGGGCTCGCGCCGCACGAAGGAGGTGTACCCCGTCATGTACTCGCCGGCGGAGGCCCCCTCGAGGATGCGGGCCGCGCCGGCGAAGAAGCGGAAGTGGTCGCTGCACGGCGGCACCTCCTCGCTCGCGGTCAGACCGAGCGGCTTGCCGGTGTCCTTCGACTCCACCGCGACGAACTCCTCGGCGCGCGCCTCGATCGCCTCCGCGATGCGCAGCAGTGCGCGCTGTCGCTCGGCGGGCGTCGTGCGGCCCCACGTCTCGAACGCGTCGGACGCCGCCGACACCGCCGCGTCCACGTCGGCCGGGCCGCTGACCGGCGCGCGCACGTAGGCCTCACCGGTGGTCGGGTCGATCACGTCGCTCGTCCGTCCGTCGGCCGCGCCGGTGCGTCGGCCGGCCACGAAGTTTGCCAGCTCGGGCAGCGCTGGGGTCGCAGGGCTCACGTCGGACTCCTCCGGGCCATGCGCGGACGGTGGCTCCACCCGCGTCCGCCGCAGGCTAGCCCGTGGACACGGTCCCACACAGCCCCGTCGGTCGATTTCCGCGTTACGATCGCGTTTCTGCGAGCGAATCAGCGGTGCGACGCGCTTCTGGACACGGATTCACTTGCGCGATCGCGCCGCAGCCGCGACCATCAGGGGGTGACGACTCGGTCCCCTGCTCCCGCTCCCCCGCCCCTCGACGACCTCTCCAAGGCCATCATCGAACAGCTCCAGGAGGACGGCCGCCGCGCCTACGCCACGATCGGCAAAGCAGTCGGCCTGTCCGAGGCCGCGGTTCGTCAGCGGGTCCAGCGGCTCGTCGAGGGCGGGATCGTCCAGATCGTCGCGGTCACCGACCCCGTCCAGGTCGGCTTCACACGCCAGGCCATGATCGGTCTCAAGGCCGAGGGTGACCTCGAGGCCCTCGCTGACGCGCTCGCGGCCCTTCCCGAGGTCGACTACGTGGTGATCACGGCCGGCGGCTTCGACGTGCTCGCCGAGGTCGTGTGCGAGGACGACGACCACCTCCTCGAGGTGCTCAACCACAAGATCCGCACCCTGCCCGGGGTGCGGACCACGGAGACCTTCGTCTACCTGAAGCTCCGCAAGCAGCTCTACAACTGGGGTACCCGATGACTGGATCGACCACGCCCCGCGGCACGCTCCGAGCCACGGCAGCCCGCGACCACCTGTGGGGACACTTCACGCGCCAGAGCGCCTGGGAGCACAACGTCCCGGTGATCGTGCGCGGCGAGGGCCACCACATCTGGGACGACACCGGCCGGCAGTACATCGACGGGCTCTCGGGCCTGTTCGTCGTCCAGGTCGGCCACGGCCGGGCCGAGCTCGCCGAGCGCGCCCGCCAGCAGGCCGAGCAGCTCGCGTTCTTCCCGCTGTGGTCGTACGCGCACCCGCAGGCGATCGACCTAGCCGAGCGGCTCGCGGAGCACGCGCCGGGCGACCTCAACCGGGTGTTCTTCACGACCGGCGGTGGCGAGGCCGTCGAGACCGCCTGGAAGCTCGCCAAGCAGTACTGGAAGCTCGTCGGCAAGCCCGGCAAGTACAAGGTCATCTCCCGCGCCGTCGCTTACCACGGCACCCCGCAGGGCGCCCTGTCCATCACGGGGATCCCGGCGCTCAAGGCCCCGTTCGAGCCTCTCGTGCCGGGTGCGCACAAGGTGCCCAACACGAACATCTACCGTGGGCCCGAGCACCTGCGCGACGACCCCAGGGCCTTCGGTCGCTGGGCGGCCGACCGCATCGAGGAGGCGATCCTCTTCGAGGGCGCCGACACCGTGGCGGCGGTCTTCCTCGAGCCCGTGCAGAACTCGGGCGGCTGCTTCCCGCCGCCGCCGGGGTACTTCGAGCGGGTGCGGGAGATCTGCGACGCCCACGACGTGCTGCTCGTCTCCGACGAGGTCATCTGCGCGTTCGGGCGCATCGGCGAGATGTTCGCGTGCGACGACTTCGGCTACGTGCCCGACATGATCACGTGCGCCAAGGGGCTGACGTCGGGGTACTCCCCGATCGGGGCCACGATCGTGTCGGACCGGCTGTTCGAGCCGTTCCGCACCGGGAGCACGACCTTCTACCACGGGTACACCTTCGGAGGGCACCCGGTCTCGGCCGCGGTCGCGATGGCCAACCTCGACATCTTCGAGCGCGAGCACCTCACCGAACGGGTCCACACGAACGCGCCGATCTTCCTCAAGACGCTGGAGAAGCTTCTCGACCTGCCGATCGTCGGCGACGTCCGCGGTGCCGGGTACTTCTACGGCATCGAGCTCGTCAAGGACAAGGCGACCCGGGAGACGTTCGACGACGACGAGAGCGAGCGGCTCCTGCGCGGGTTCCTGTCCAAGGCGTTGTTCGAGGCCGGCCTGTACTGCCGGGCCGACGACCGCGGCGACCCCGTGATCCAGCTCGCACCGCCGCTGACGACGGGTCCCGCCGAGTTCGACGAGATGGAGCAGATCCTGCGAGGCGTGCTCACCGAGGCCTGGAACCAGCTGTGACCGATCCGCGGTCGATCTCGCTGTGGTTCGACGAGCTCGCCGCGGGTGCTCGGACCGCGGCGGGCGACCAGGACCCGCTCGCACCTCGCCCCTCGCTCGACGGCGACACGCAGGCCGACGTCGCCGTGGTCGGAGCGGGACTCACCGGGCTGTGGGCGGCCTACTACCTGCTCGAGGCCGACCCGTCGCTCGACGTGGTCGTGATCGAGCAGGAGATCGCGGGCTTCGGCGCGAGCGGCCGCAACGGCGGCTGGTGCTCGGCGCTGTTCCCCGTGTCGGCCGAGGGCCTCGCGCGGCGGCACGGGCGCGACGCGGCCCTCGCGATGCGGGCAGCGATGCGGGACACGGTCGTCGAGGTCGGGGGCGTCGCCGCGGCCGAGGAGATCGCCTGCGACTTCGCCTACGGCGGCACCGTCACCCTCGCCCGCTCCCGGCCGCAGCTCGCCCGCCTCAGCGCCGACGCCGATGCGAGCGCGGTGTGGGGCGACGAGGTGCACCTGCTCGACGCGGCTGGCGTCGCGGAGCACGTCGTCGCCGACGCGGTCATCGGCGGCACCTGGACCCCCGACTGCGCCCGGCTCCAGCCCGCTCGGCTCGTGCGCGGGCTGGCCGACGTCGTGACTGAGCGCGGGGCGCGCATCGTCGAGCGCACCCGGGCCCTGCGGCTGTCGCCGCGAGCCGTCGTCACCGACCAGGGCACGGTCCGCGCGCGGACGGTCGTCCGGGCCACCGAGGCGTGGACGTCACAGCTGGCCGGGAGCCGTCGGGACGTCGCCCCGGTCTACTCCCTGATGATCGCGACCGAACCCCTCCCGGCATCGTTCTGGTCCGGGGTCGGCCTGGCGCGCGGGCAGACGTTCACCGACGGTCGCCACCTGATCGTGTACGGCCAGCGCACCAGCGACGACCGGATCGCGTTCGGCGGACGGGGTGCGCCGTACCACTGGGGATCGGCCATCCAGCCGGGGTTCGACCACGACGCCCAGGTCGCGGAGCACCTGCGGGCCGCACTCGTCGACCTGTTCCCCGGCGCGTCGGACGCACGAATCACGCACGCCTGGGGTGGGCCGCTCGCGATCCCCCGCGACTGGCACGCCTCGGTGGGCTACGACGAAGACACCGGCATGGCCTGGGCCGGCGGCTACGTCGGAGACGGTGTCGCGACGTCGAACCTCGCCGGCCGCACGATCGCCGACCTGGTCACAGGGTCGAACAGCCCGCTCGTCCGGCTCCCGTGGGTGGGACACCGCTCTCCGTCGTGGGAGCCGGAGCCGCTGCGATGGGCGGGCATCACGGCCGGCCTGCGTGGCGCAGCGGTCGCGGACCTCGAGGAGCGGCTCACCGGGCACCCGAGCCGCGTGGCTCGCGCGCTCGCCCCGTTGCTGGGGCACTGACCGGCCCGCGAGCGCCCCCGGACGCCCTGTACACAGGCGTCGGGCACCCTCACGCTGCGGGCGCGAGCCGAAGCTCGGTCAGCACCTCGCGAGCATCTCGTTCGTGCGCGCCCGCGCCCAGGTCTCGGCGGCGAGCACGTCGTCGAGCGAGAGCCGGCTGCCGTCCCCCGCCACGCGCGCGCCGTCGTGCTCGAGCAGCACGCGCTCGACCGTGTCGACGATGTCCAGGAAGCCGATGCGCCCGGCCAGGAAGGCGGCCACGCACTCCTCGTTCGCGGCGTTGTAGACCGCCGGGTGCGTCGCGGAGGTGTTCACGGCATGGCGCGCGAGCCCGACCGCCCGGAACGTCTCCTCGTCGAGCGGCTCGAACGTCCACGCGGTCGCGCTCGTCCAGTCGCACCCCGGGGCGACGTCCGGCAGCCGCTCCGGCCACGACAGCCCGAGCGCGATCGGCAGTCGCATGTCGGGCGGCGACGCCTGGGCGATCGTCGCGCCGTCGACGAACTCGACCATCGAGTGCACCACCGACTGCGGGTGCACGACGACCGTGATGTCCTCGACCGGGACGTCGAACAGCAGGTGCGCCTCGATGAGCTCGAGCCCCTTGTTCATGAGCGTCGCGGAGTTGACCGTCACGACCGGGCCCATCGACCAGGTCGGGTGCGCGAGCGCCTGCTCCGGACGCACGCTCTTCACGTCGTCGCGCGACCAGCCACGAAACGGTCCCCCCGATGCGGTCAGGATGAGGCGACGCACCTCGCTGCGCCGACCCGAGCGCAGCGACTGGGCGATCGCCGAGTGCTCGGAGTCCACCG
Source organism: Cellulomonas sp. (assembly GCA_036384595.1). GTDB lineage: Bacteria > Actinomycetota > Actinomycetes > Actinomycetales > Cellulomonadaceae > Cellulomonas_A. The sequence continues at coordinate 11,689 of DASVMA010000352.1, forward strand.
GGACGATCTGGTCCGGTCGCTGCTGGGCGGCCTTGACCAGCCGGCCGCCCACGACGAGCGACTCCTTGTTCGCGAGCGCCAGCGTGCTGCCCGCCCCGAGCGCCGAGAGGGTCGGACCGAGCCCGACCGAGCCGGTGATCCCGTTGAGGACCACGTCGACCCGGCGCCCGGCGAGCTCGGTGGCGGCCTGCGGTCCCGCGAGCAGCTCGACGCCGACCTGCCGCAGGCCGGCCTCGGCGCTCGCGCGCGCG
>DASVMA010000353.1:0-11533 GCA_036384595.1 Cellulomonas sp.
GCTCGGCGGAATGAACGTCGTCTTCGTCATGAAGGATGGCACCCTCGTCACCCCCGAGTCGGAGTCGATCCTCGCGGGCATCACGCGCGACTCGATCCTCCGACTCGCCGAGGACCGCGGGCACCGCGTCGAGCGACGTGCCGTCTCGCTCGCCGAGTGGCGTGAGGGTGTCGCCTCGGGCGAGATCGTCGAGGTCTTCGCGTGCGGCACCGCCGCCGTGGTGACTCCGATCGGCGCGCTCAAGGCCTCCGGCTTCGAGGACGCGCAACCTACGGGCACGCTCGCCCTCGAGCTGCGCCAGCACCTCACCGACATCCAGTACGGGCGTGTCGAGGACGTCCACGGCTGGCTCACCCGGCTGGACGGCTGATCCGTGCGCATCGTCCGTTACAGCCGCAACGAGGCCATCCGCTACGGGATCATCGACGAGAAGGAGGTCGTCGAGCTCGCCGGCGACCCGATGTTCACCGGGTTCGAGACGACGGGCGAGCGGATCCCGCTCGCCGAGATCACGCTCCTCGCGCCCTCGATCCCGCGCTCGAAGATCGTCTGCGTCGGTAAGAACTACCGTGATCACGCCGCCGAGATGGGTGGGGAAGCGCCCACCGAACCGCTGCTGTTCCTCAAGCCCAACACGTCCGTGATCGGCCCCGACGACCCGATCGTCCTGCCCGCGTGGACCGAGGAGGTCGAGCACGAGGCCGAGCTCGCGGTCGTGATCGGCAAGGTCACCAAGAACGTGACGGTCGCCCGGGCGCTCGACCACGTGTTCGGCTACACCGTCGCCAACGACGTGACCGCACGGGATGCCCAGCGTGCCGAGCCGCAGTGGACCCGTGCCAAGGGCTTCGACACGTCGTGCCCGATCGGCCCCTGGATCGTGCCCGGGCTCGACGTCTCCGACCTCGCGGTGCGGTCCCGGGTCAACGGTCAGGCGCGGCAGGACGGCCGCACCTCGCAGCTGATCTTCGACGTCGCGTACCTCGTGTCGTACATCTCCGAGGTGTTCACCCTGCTCCCGGGCGACATCATCCTCACGGGGACCCCGGAGGGGGTCGGGCCGATCGTGGACCGCGACATCGTCGAGGTCGAGGTCGAGGACATCGGCGTCCTGCGCAACCCGGTCCTGCGTCGCTGAGAGGCGCCGGCAGTCGCTCCTGACCTGCTCCGCACCCCGACGGTGGAGGGGGAGGCGACTGCGGCGCGCGGCTAGGGTGGGATCGTGACCGATGCCGCTGCCGGGTCTGCGACCCGCGTTCGTTTCTGCCCCTCGCCGACCGGGACCCCGCACGTCGGGCTCATCCGGACCGCGCTGTTCAACTGGGCGTACGCGCGCCACGTCGGCGGGACCTTCGTGTTCCGCATCGAGGACACCGACCCCGCGCGGGACTCCGAGGAGAGCTACCAGCAGCTGCTCGACGCGCTGCGGTGGCTCGGCCTCGACTGGGACGAGGGCGTCGAGGTCGGCGGCCCCCACGAGCCGTACCGCCAGTCCCAGCGGATGGACCTCTACCGGGACGTCGCACGCCGGCTCCTCGAGGGCGGGTACGCCTACGAGTCGTACTCCACGCCCGACGAGATCGAGCGTCGCCACCTGCTCGCAGGTCGCGACCCGAAGCTCGGCTACGACGGCTACGACCGGGCGCTGACCGACGATCAGAAGGCCGTGTTCCGCGCCGAGGGCCGCGAGCCCGTGCTGCGCCTCCGGATGCCCGACGACGACGTGACGTTCACCGACCTCGTGCGCGGCGACGTGACGTTCAAGGCCGGCTCGGTCCCCGACTACGTGATCGTGCGCGGCAACGGTCAGCCGCTGTACACGCTGGTCAACCCGATCGACGACGCGCTGATGGGCATCACGCACGTGCTGCGCGGTGAGGACCTGCTGTCCTCGACGCCGCGGCAGGTCGTCCTGTACCGCGCGCTCCTCGAGCTCGGCGTCGCGACGGTCATGCCCGCGTTCGGCCACCTGCCCTACGTCATGGGCGAGGGCAACAAGAAGCTGTCCAAGCGCGACCCCGAGTCCAACCTGTTCCTGCACCGCGAGCGGGGCTTCACGCCCGAGGGTCTGCTCAACTACCTGTCGCTGCTCGGCTGGTCCATCGCGGCCGACCGCGACATCTTCACGGTCGACGAGCTCGTCGCGGCGTTCGACATCAAGGACGTCAACCCGAACCCGGCCCGCTTCGACCTCAAGAAGGCCGAGGCGATCAACGCGGCGCACGTGCGGCTGCTCGGGGCAGAGGACTTCCGTGGCCGGCTCGTGCCGTACCTGCACGCGGCGGGTCTGGTGCCGGCCGCATCGTTCGCCGACCTCTCTCCCGAGCACCGCGCGCTGCTCACCGCAGCCGCCCCGCTCGTCCAGGAGCGCATGACGCTGCTCGGCGAGGCTGTCGGCATGCTGGGGTTCCTGTTCGTCGCCGACGACGCCGTCGTGGTCGAGGACGACGCTCGCGCCGGGTTGCGGGAGGAGGCCCCTGCGGTGCTCGACGCGGCCACCACGGCGCTCGAGGCGATCGGCCCTGACGGTTTCACGACGGAGGCGACGCAGGGCGCCCTGCAGGCCGCGCTGGTCGACGGGCTCGGCCTCAAGCCGCGCTTCGCGTACACGCCCCTGCGCACGGCGCTGACCGGTCGCCGGGTCTCGCCGCCCCTGTTCGAGTCGATGGAGATCCTCGGCAAGGCATCGACGCTGGCCAGGATCGCGGCGCTGCGCGGAACGCTGTGACCGCGTGAACGCTGCGAGCGCATGAGGGCTGTGACCGCATGAAGGTCGACGGCGTGCTGTTCGACATCGACGACACGCTCGTCGACACGCGGGCCGCGTTCGCCCACGCGCTCGCGACGGTGGCGCGCCGGTACCTGCCGGATGTCGGTCCCGAGCGCGACCTCGAGGTGCTCGCGCACTGGCGTGCCGACGTGGATGGTCACTACGGCGCGTACACGCGCGGCGACGAGACCTACCGCGAGCAGCGGATGTCGCGGGCGAACGCGCTGCACTCGGCGTTCGGCGGGCCGGTGCTCGACGACGCGGGGTACGACGTCTGGAACGCGCTCTTCGAGGAGAGCTTCGTGGGTGCCTGGTCGCCGCACGACGACGCGTCGTCAGCCGTCGACCGGCTGCTGGCCGCAGGCATCGTGATCGGGGCGCTGTCCAACGCGTCGGTCGCCTACCAGACACGCAAGCTGGCCAGCGTCGGCCTCGTCGACCGCGTGCCGATGCTCGTCGGCGTCGACACGCTGGGTGTCGGGAAGCCCGACCCTCGCGTCTTCGTCGAGGCGTGCCGGCTGCTCGGGACCGAACCGGCGCGCACCGCGTACGTCGGGGACGAGCTCGACGTCGACGCATGGGCCGCTCGCGACGCTGGACTGGTCGGCGTGTGGATCGACCGGCCGGGCGGGCGTCGTAACGGACTGCCCGACGTGCACGAGCACGCACCCGGGGTCGTGGTCGTGCGGTCGCTCACGGAGCTGGTGGACCTCGTCGACGTCTGACCGCTCGGCCGCGTCGGGCGCCGCAGGGTCCCGTCCGGGGGGCTGCGGGGGAGTCGTGGTTTGGAGGCGCCCGTGCAGTCAGGTAGTGTTCCCCCGCGGTACGACGTCCGGTGACGTCGCCGAATCCGATGGTCACGCAGGTGTCCGACGGTTCGTGCGGCTCCGGGGGTTATACCCCATGGGGTATGGTGTAATTGGCAGCACGACTGATTCTGGTTCAGTTAGTCTAGGTTCGAGTCCTGGTACCCCAGCGGTGTGAATGCTCCGGAGATCCGGTAGACTCACCATCCGGCAACGCGCGAGGCGACTCGTGAGCTGCAGGTTCAAGGCAGTACAGGCCCCCGTTGTGTAGCGGCCTAGCACGCCGCCCTCTCACGGCGGTAGCGCCGGTTCGAATCCGGTCGGGGGTACGAGCAAGGCCCGGACACCTCACGGTGGCCGGGCCTTTCTGCTGTGCTCAGCCCCTGCTGTGCTCGTCTGCGGGCGTGACGGCCCGCGGGGAGCCCCGGGCTCATTCACCCGATCGGCGTAGGACCTCCGTCAACCGGTTGGCCGCAGACACGACGGCACCCGCGTGCAGCCGGCCGGGCTGGCGCGACAGCCGCTCGAGCGGGCCCGAGATCGACACGGCGGCGACGATGCGTCCGGACGGCCCACGCACGGGCGCCGACACCGACGCCACGCCCACCTCGCGCTCGGACACCGACTGCGCCCACCCGCGGCGGCGCACGCCCGACAGGATCGTCGCGGTGAACTTCGCCCCCTGCAGGCCGCGGTGGAGCCGGTCGGGCTCCTCCCAGGCGAGCAGGATCTGCGCGGCCGAGCCGGCCTGCATGGTCAAGGTGGCCCCGACCGGGATCGAGTCGCGCAGACCGACCGGACGCTCGGCCGCAGCGACGCAGATGCGCATGTCACCCTGGCGGCGGTACAGCTGGGCGCTCTCGCCGGTGTGGTCGCGCAGGGCCGCCAGGACGGGTCCCGCGGCGGCGAGCAGGCGGTCCTCGCCGGCGGCGGTCGAGAGCTCGGAGAGGCGGGGTCCGAGCACGAACCGGCCCTGCATGTCGCGCGCGACGAGGCGGTGGTGCTCGAGCGCGACGGCGAGCCTGTGGGCCGTCGGGCGAGCAAGATGGGTGGCGGTGACGAGCTGCGCGAGCGTCGCCGGTCCGGCCTCGAGAGCACTGAGCACGGATGCCGCCTTGTCCAGCACGCCGACTCCGCTAGAGTTGTCCATAGGTCGATACTGACGTCTCGCAGGCTGAGACGCAAGTGCATCCGGCTAGCTACTGCCCGCCGAACACCCGACCGGGCGACTCGAGAGGACCACAGACATGGCAGGCACGTTGGCAGAGAAGGTGTGGGAGAACCACATCGTGCGGCGCGGCACCGACGGCGCGCCCGACCTGCTCTACATCGACCTCCACCTCGTCCACGAGGTCACGAGCCCCCAGGCGTTCGAGGGCCTGCGGCTCGCGGGCCGAACGGTACGCCGCCCGGACCTGACGCTGGCGACCGAGGACCACAACACGCCGACGCTCGACATCGACCTGCCGATCGCCGATGTCACGAGCCGCACGCAGATCCAGACGCTGCGCAACAACGCGGCCGAGTTCGGCGTCCGGATCCACTCGCTCGGCGACGCGGACCAGGGCATCGTGCACCAGGTCGGTCCCCAGCTCGGCCTGACCATGCCGGGCCTCACGGTCGTCTGCGGGGACTCGCACACCTCGACGCACGGCGCGTTCGGCGCGCTCGCGTTCGGGATCGGCACGAGCGAGGTCGAGCACGTGCTCGCGACCCAGACACTCCCGCTCGTGCCCTTCAAGACCATGGCGGTCACCGTCGACGGCGAGCTGCCCGCGGGCGCGACCTCGAAGGACATCATCCTGGCGATCATCGCCAAGATCGGGACCGGCGGCGGCCAGGGCTACGTGCTCGAGTACCGCGGCGAGGCGATCCGGGCGCTGTCCATGGAAGCCCGCATGACGGTCTGCAACATGTCGATCGAGGCGGGCGCGCGCGCCGGCATGATCGCGCCCGACGAGACGACGTTCGCCTACCTCAAGGGCCGCCCGCACGCGCCCGAGGGTGCCGACTGGGACGCCGCCGTGGAGTACTGGCGCACGCTGCGCTCGGACGACGACGCGACGTTCGACACCGAGGTCGTCCTGCACGCGGCCGACCTCGAGCCCTTCGTCACGTGGGGCACCAACCCGGGCCAGGGGCTGCCGCTGTCCGGCCGTGTGCCCGTCCCGGCCGAGATCGCCGACGAGAACGAGCGTCAGTCCGCCGAGCGCGCGATCGAGTACATGGGCCTGACCCCGGGTGCTCCGTTGCGCGACATCGCCGTCGACACCGTCTTCATCGGCTCGTGCACCAACGGCCGCATCGAGGACCTGCGCTCGGTCGCCAAGCTGGTCAAGGGCCGCACGAAGGCCGACTCGGTCCGCGTCCTCGTCGTGCCGGCGTCGGCCCGTGTCCGGCTGCAGGCCGAGGCCGAGGGGCTCGACAAGATCTTCCTCGACTTCGGGGCCGAGTGGCGCAACGCCGGCTGCTCGATGTGCCTGGGCATGAACCCGGACCAGCTCGCACCGGGGGAGCGCAGCGCGTCGACCTCCAACCGCAACTTCGAGGGTCGTCAGGGCAAGGGTGGGCGCACGCACCTCGTGTCGCCGCTCGTCGCGGCCGCGACCGCGATCCGCGGCACGCTGTCGTCGGTCGCCGACCTCGGGCCGGACGTCGTCGCTCCCGACGGCTCGCCGTTGACCGACCTGCAGACCGCCTGAGCCCCCGACACCGGAAGAGAGAACGACCATGGAGAAGTTCAGCCAGCACACCGGCGTCGGGGTCCCGCTGCGTCGCGGCAACGTCGACACCGACCAGATCATCCCGGCCGTCTACCTCAAGCGCGTCACGCGGACGGGGTTCGAGGACGCGCTGTTCGCGGCGTGGCGCGGCGACCCCGAGTTCGTCCTGAACCAGCCCGCCTACGCCGCCGGATCGGTGCTCGTCGCGGGCCCGGACTTCGGCACCGGCTCGTCGCGCGAGCACGCCGTCTGGGCGCTCAAGGACTACGGCTTCCGCGTCGTGATCTCGGCCCGCTTCGCCGACATCTTCCGAGGTAACTCCGGCAAGCAGGGGCTCCTCGCCGCGCAGGTCGCGCAGGAGGACATCGAGCTCATCTGGAAGGTCCTCGAGACCCGCCCCGGCACCGAGGTCACGGTCGACCTGGTGAGCCGCACGGTGACGTGCGACGACGTCGTCGCGTCGTTCCACGTCGACGGCTACACGCGCTGGCGCCTGCTCGAGGGCCTCGACGACATCGGCCTCACGTTGCAGCACGAGCCCGAGATCACGGCGTTCGAAGCGACCCGCGAGGCCTGGCGCCCCCGGACGCTGCCCGCCAAGCACCTGCCGTCGGTCGAGATCAAGGCCGCCCGACCTGCAGTTGTGCCCGTCGAGCTCGGCGTGACCCGCACGTCCTGACGCCCCGCGACCGGATCGCCGTCCTGTGAAGGTTTCGCACGACGCCGACGCCCGACGGCGATCCGGTACGAAGCACGCACCTCGGTGAGCGACGATGGACTCATGAGCGACCTCCTCTACGTCAACGGTGGCAACCCCCTCTCCGGGGAGATCACCGTCCGCGGCGCCAAGAACTTCGTGTCGAAGGCCATGGTGGCCGCACTCCTCGGGGAGGGCCCGAGCGTCCTGCGCAACGTCCCGCAGATCAAGGACGTCGCCGTCGTGACCGGCCTGCTCGAGCTGCACGGCGTGAGTGTCAAGGTCGACGACGAGGCGGGCACGCTGCACCTCGACCCGTCCAACGTCGAGTCCGCCCACGTGGCCGACATCGACGCGCACGCCGGGTCGAGCCGCATCCCGATCCTGTTCTGCGGACCGCTGCTGCACCGCCTGGGCGAGGCGTTCATCCCGGACCTCGGCGGCTGCCGCATCGGCGACCGGCCGATCAACTACCACCTCGACATCCTGCGGCAGTTCGGCGCCGTGGTGGAGAAGCGCGAGGGTGGCATCCACCTGCAGGCGCCGCGCCGTCTCCAGGGCACGAAGATCGCCCTGCCGTACCCGAGCGTCGGCGCCACCGAGCAGCTGCTGCTGACGGCCGTCCGGGCCGAGGGCATCACCGAGCTGTCGAACGCCGCGATCGAGCCCGAGATCATGGACCTGATCAACGTCCTGCAGAAGATGGGCGCGATCATCTCGGTCGACACCGACCGCGTCATCCGCATCGAGGGCGTCGACCGGCTCGTCGGCTTCCAGCACACCGCGCTCTCGGACCGCATCGAGGCCGCGTCGTGGGCCTCGGCGGCGCTCGCGACGGGTGGCGACATCTACGTGCGCGGAGCCACGCAGCCCGAGATGACGGCCTTCCTCAACACGTTCCGCAAGGTCGGTGGTGAGTTCGCGGTGGACGACGACGGCATCCGGTTCTTCCACCCCGGCGGCGACCTCAACTCGATCGTCCTCGAGACCGACGTCCACCCCGGCTTCATGACCGACTGGCAGCAGCCGCTCGTCGTCGCGCTGACCCAGGCCAAGGGGCTGTCGATCGTCCACGAGACCGTCTACGAGAACCGGTTCGGGTTCACGGACGCGCTGCGGGGCATGGGTGCCACGATCCAGGTCTACAAGGAGTGCCTGGGCGGGCGGCCCTGCCGGTTCGGCCAGCGCAACTTCTACCACTCGGCCGTCATCTCCGGCCCGACGTCTCTGTCGGCGGCGGAGATCGAGGTCCCCGACCTGCGTGGCGGGTTCAGCCACCTCATCGCGGCTCTCACCGCGAAGGGCACGTCGTCCGTGCGGGGCATCAGCCTCATCGACCGGGGCTACGAGCACTTCACCGACAAGCTGACGGCCCTGGGCGCCGAGTTCAGCCGCGACTGAGTCCTCGCGACGCGGGCGGGCCGGCCCGGCGCTGAGGGCTACCCGTTGCCACCCGCGGAGGTGAACCGCCGTGCCCGGCGCAGGATCCGGTAGCCGATGCGACGCTCGCGCGCGCCGACGGTCGTCCGCGCCGGCACCGCGGGAGCCGCACGGTAGAACCACCGCTTGCCGAGCTCGATGAGGACCAGGTAGCACGCCGCGAGCAGGACGAGCACCAGGAAGAACCCGGCGGGCAGAGCGCCGAACCCGAGGGTCGACGCGAAGGGCATCGACGGGATGAGCGTGCCGATGACGACGATGCCGAGAGCGGAGGCGAGCAGCGGCACGCTCGGCCGGCTGCGGAAGAACGGGACCCGACGCGTGCGGACCGCGAAGATGACGAGGGTCTGCGTCGCGAGGGACTCGACGAACCAGCCTGAGCGGAACTGCGCCGGTCCCGCGTGGAACACGCCGATCATGATGGCGAAGGTCGCGAAGTCGAACAGCGAGCTGATCGGGCCGAAGAACAGCATGAACCGGCGGATGAAGCGGATGTCCCAGGCGGCCGGCCGGGCGAGCTGCTCGGGGTCCACGTGGTCGGTCGGGATCGCGAGCTGGCTCGTGTCGTAGAGCAGGTTGTTGAGCAGGATCTGCGACGGCAGCATCGGGAGGAACGTGAGGAGCGCCGACGCCCCGGCGGCGCTGAACATGTTGCCGAAGTTGCTCGACGTGCCCATCAGCACGTACTTGATGGTGTTGGCGAAGATCCGTCGGCCCTCGAGGACGCCGTCCGCGAGCACGTGGAGGTCCTTCGCGAGCAGGATGACGTCCGCCGCGTCCTTGGCCACGTCGGCGGCTGAGTCGACCGAGATGCCGACGTCGGCCGCATGCAGCGCGACGGCGTCGTTGACCCCGTCGCCGAGGAACGCGACGTCGACCCCGGTGCGACGCTGCGCGCGCACGATCCGTGCCTTGTGCTCGGGGCTGACCCGGGCGAAGATCGCGGCGCCGGCGACCAGTGCGGGCAGGTCCGCGTCGTCGGTCTCGTCGAGGTCGGCGCCGGTGACCACGGGCCCGGTGGGCAGCCCGAGGTCGCGGCAGACCTTCGCGGCGACGCGCGCGTTGTCGCCCGTGACGACCTTCACCGTCAGGCCGAGGCCCGCGAGGCGGCTGAGCGCATCGACCGCGCTCGCCTTGGGTGCGTCCTTGAAGACGAGGAAGCCGCGCAGCTCCAGGTCGCGCTCGTCCGCTGGGCCGAGGCTGTCTCGTCCAGCCATGGCCCGTGTCGCGATCGCGACGACGCGGCTCCCGGCGTCGAACTCGGCGTCCAGGACGGCCTGCGCCTCGGCCGGGAGCGCGGTGCAGCGGGAGAGCAGGCCCTCCGGGGCGCCCTTGGAGACCAGCGTGCGGGTGCCGTCCGGCTGCTCGACGAGCACCGAGACGAGTCGGCGCTCGTGGTCGAACGGCAGCAGAGCGAGGCGTCGGACGTGCGCTGCGGCATCGCGGAGCGGGGCTGCCGCCGGCGCGTCCCACATCGCGACGTCGAGCGCGTTGCCGGCGGCGGGCTGCGACTCGTCGCCCACGATCTCAGTGCACAGCAGCCCGAGCCGCAGGGGGTCGTCGTCCGGGCGGCCGTCGGTGCCGATCGACCGGGTGAGACTGATCTGGCCGTCGGTCAGCGTCCCGGTCTTGTCCGTGAAGAGCACCTGGATGTTCCCGAGGTCCTCGATGCACACGAGCCGCTTGACGAGGACCTTGCGCTGAGCAAGGCGCTGCGAGCCTGCTGCGAGGCTCGTCGAGACGACAGCGGGCAGCAGCTGCGGCGTGATGCCGACCGCGATCGCGAGGGAGAACAGCAGAGCCTCGAGCAACGGCCGGTGCAGCAGGAGGTTGATCGCGAAGATCGAGACCGTGAGCACGGCCGCGACCTGCACGAGCAGCACCGAGAACTGACGCAGCCCGGCCTGGAACTCGGTCTCCGGCTCGCCCTCGCTCAGCCCCTGGGCGATCCGGCCGAACTCCGCCCGGCTGCCGGTGGCGACCACGACCCCCGTCCCGGACCCCGCATGGACGACGGTGCCCATCAGGGCGGCGCCCGTCAGCTCGGCGAGCGCCGCACCCGGAGCTGTCGGCTCGACGGACTTGGCCACCGGCATCGACTCCCCGGTGAGGATCGACTCGTCGCACTCGAGCTCGGCGACGTCGAGCAGCCGCAGGTCCGCGGGGACGATCGCGCCGAGCTGGAGGTCCACCACGTCGCCCGGCACGAGGGCCGTCACGTCGACGGACGCCGGATGGCCGCCCCGCACGACCACGCACGTGTGCCGGATCTGGCCGTGCAGCGCCTCGGCCGCGCGCACCGCCCGGTACTCGTTGACGAAGCCGAGTCCCACCGACACGACGAGGATCGCGCCGATGATGACCGCAGAGGTCCGCTCGCCCACGAAGTACGACGCGACCGCGGCGACGACGAGCAGGACGAGCAGCGGCGACCGGACCTGTCGGACCAGGACGGGGAGCCAGCGGGCCTCGTCCGAGCGCACGGCGTTCGGGCCGAGCTCCGCGAGCCGGTCGGCGGCCTGAGCAACGGACAGGCCCCCGCGGGCCGAGCCGAGCTGCCGCAGGACGTCGTCCGAGGTCAGTGCCGCGGCGTGGACGACGTCGAGGCCGGGCTGGGCACCGGCGGGCGCGAGACGCTGGTCGGACGCCATCGGGCTCCCTCCCGTGTCACAGGTGGTCAGCGCCACGCTAGCCCTGGGCGCCCTGCAGGGTGCGGAAACGGCCTGTCGACACCGGGCGCCGAACCACCCTCGCGAGGCGCGGGCGGGTAGCATCCGTGACCGTGCCAGCACCGCAGCGCTCCAACCGCGCCTACCGCATCGTCGCCCGGATCGTGCGGCCGGTCCTGTTCGCGATGATGCGTCGCGACTGGCGGGGCGCCGAGCACCTGCCGCCGAGCGGGGGCTTCATCGCCGCGGCGAACCACATGACGAACCTCGACCCGCTGACGTTCGCGCACTACCTGTACGACCACGGCTTCGCGCCGAAGATCCTCGCGAAGGCCTCGTTGTTCAAGGTTCCGGTGCTCGGACCGACCCTGCGTGCGACCGGGCAGATCCCCGTCTTCCGCAACACCGTGCAGGCGGGGCAGTCGCTC
>DASVMA010000354.1:0-6468 GCA_036384595.1 Cellulomonas sp.
GCCTCATGCACGTCAGGCTACGCCGTACAGGACCTTGGTCCAGAGCGGCCCAAAAGGCCCAGGTCGCACGCACGGGATTCGTGGGTGACCCGCGGCGTGACGACGTTTGCATGGCAGATCTGGTCCTAGGATGGCGTCGAACCCAGGCAGTCCGGCGCCGCGACCACGAGGAGACCCCACCGGTGGCAGCATCGATCCGGGACGTCGCGGAACAGGCCGGCGTGTCAGCCTCGACCGTCTCCCGTGCGTTCTCGAGACCCGAGAAGGTCGATGCCGCGACGCTGCGACGGGTGCTGGCGCTCGCCGAGCAGATCGGCTACCAGCCCAGCGGCGCAGCACGCTCGCTGAAGACCGGCCGCACCGGGGCCCTGGGGATCATGGTCCCCGACCTGTCCAACCCCTTCTTCCCCGACATCGTCCAAGGCGCCCAGCACCGCGCCCGCGCGCACGGGTACGCCGTGCTGCTCGTGGACAGCGGCGAGGACCCCGCCCTCGAGCTGTCGCTGGTGCGCAGCCTGGCCCGGAACGTGGACGCGCTCGTCCTGTGCTCACCGCGGATGACCGACGCCGAGCTGGAGGAGTCCGCCCTGCTCCGCCCGCTCGTCCTGGTCAACCGCGATGCGACCGGGGCGGCGGCAGCCACCGCCCCCGTGACAATCGACAACGCCGGCGGCGTCCGGCAGGCCGTGCGTCACCTCCATGCGCTCGGCCACACCCGCATCGGGTACGTGTCCGGCACCACGGCCAGCAGGTCGTACCAGCAGCGGCTCGCGGCGTTCGTCGCCGAGACCTCGGCGGCAGGGATCCGCGGCGACCTCATCGGCGACTACCCGCCCACCGTCGACGGCGGCGCGGCGGCCGCGGACGACGCGCTCCTGGCGGACGTCACCGCCGTGCTCGTCTACAACGACATCATGGCCGCCGGGCTGATCGGTCGGCTGTCGCGCCTCGGCGTCTCGCTGCCGGCACGCCTGAGCATCGTCGGGTTCGACGGCATCTCGCTCTCCGCCCTCGTCACCCCGGCCCTCACCACCGTGCGCATCCCGCTCGCGCTCGCCGGCGCCGTCGCGGTGGACCGACTCCACGCACACCTCATCGGAGCGCCGACGGACGACCGGCCTCCGGCGCCGTTGCCGACCTCGCTGATCGTCCGCGCCAGCACGGCTGTGCTCGCCCGCGGCTGAGCCGGGCCTCTCCTCCCGTCGGTCGCACCGACTACCGTTGCCGCGTGACAGCGCTCCAGATCGCCTGCCTGGTCCTCGTGGTCGTCTCGACCGTCGTGGGCGTCGCCGTGTTCACGCGCGGCGTGGTCGCGATCGTCCGGACCCTGCAGATCGGCGCGCCGGCACCGGAGCGTTGGCGCCCGTTCGGTCCGCGGCTGTGGCTCGTCGTGCGCGAGCTCATCGGGCACGGGCGGTTCCAGCACCGGCCCGCCATCCGGGTCGCGCACTGGTCGGTGATGGTGTCGTTCCCGATCCTCTTCCTCACCCTCGTCAGCGGGTACGGGCAGGTCGCGGACCCCGGGTACTCGCTGCCGGTCCTCGGGCACATGCCGCCGCTCGAGTGGGTCACCGAGGGCATCGCATGGCTGTCGCTCGCGGGCATCCTGGCGCTCATCCGGGTCCGGCTGACGCGCCAGCCGCGAGCGAAGGCTCCGGAGCCCGCGCAGCGCGCATCGCGGTTCTTCGGCTCGAACCGCGGTCAGGCGTACTTCGTCGAGGCCACCGTCGTGCTCGTCGTCGTCGCGGTCCTCGTGCTGCGCGGGCTCGAGTACGCGCTCGCGGCGCAGGACCCCGTGACCTCGCACCTCGCGAGCATGTGGCACTTCCCGCTCACCGGCTGGTACGGGTCGGCGTGGGCCTCGGCGCCGCACGAGACGCTCGAGGCCGCCGTCGTCGTGGCCGCGACCGTGAAGATCCTCGTGTCGATGTCGTGGTTCGTCGTCGTCGGGCTCCAGCCCACGATGGGCGTCGCGTGGCACCGGTTCCTCGCGGTCGTCAACGTCTACGCGCAGCGCTCCCCGCGCGGGGAGGTCGCGCTCGGCCCGCTGCAGCCGGTCCTCGTCGGCGGTGCGCCGCTCGACCTGGCCACGATCGAGGACCTGCCCGACGACGCGCGCCTCGGCGTGCGTGCCATCGAGGACTTCACGTGGAAGGGCCTGCTCGACTTCTCGACCTGCACGGAGTGCGGGCGCTGCCAGGAGCAGTGCCCCGCGTGGGCGACCGGCAAGCCGCTGTCCCCGAAGCTGCTCACGCTCGCGCTGCGCGACCATGCCGCCGCGACGGCCCCGTACCTGCAGGCGGCGCGGGCTGCGGGCGGTGCGGGCACAACCGTCGACGACCCGCACTCGAACCTCGACCTCGTCGCCTCGGGCGTCATCGACCCGGACGTCCTGTGGGCCTGCACGATGTGCGGCGCGTGCGTGCAGCAGTGCCCGGTCGACATCGAGCACGTCGACGCGATCGTCGACATGCGCCGCTACCAGGTGCTCATGGAGTCGGCGTTCCCCAAGGAGCTCGGCGGCACGTTCACCAAGCTCGAACGCCAGGGCAACCCGTGGGGCCTGCCCGCCCGCGCGCGGCTCGACTGGGCCAAGGGCCTGCCGTTCGACGTGCCCGTGATCGGCGCCGACGTCGAGTCGGCCGCCGACGTGGACTACCTGTTCTGGGTCGGCTGCGCGGGCGCCTACGAGGACCGCGCCAAGAAGACGACCCGCGCGGTCGCCGAGCTGCTGCACACCGCGGGTGTCTCGTTCGCGGTCCTGGGCGATGGGGAGTCGTGCACCGGCGACCCCGCCCGTCGTGCGGGCAACGAGGTCCTGTTCCAGATGCTCGCGTCGGGCAACGTCGAGACGCTCAACGAGGTCGGCGCGACCACGATCGTGGTGACCTGCGCGCACTGCTTCAACACGATCGCCCGCGAGTACCCGCAGCTCGGCGGCCGGTACGACGTCGTCCACCACACCGAGCTGCTCAACCGGCTCGTCGTCGAGGGCCGGCTGACGCCCGTGTCCCCACCGGTGGTCGACGGCGCAGCCGCCCAGCGTGTGACGTATCACGACCCGTGCTACATCGGCCGCCACAACCAGGTCTACGAGCCTCCGCGCGAGCTGCTCGGCGCCCTGCCCGGCCTCGAGCTCGCCGAGATGCCCCGCAACCGCGAGCGCTCGTTCTGCTGCGGCGCCGGCGGCGCGCGCATGTGGATGGAGGAGACCATCGGCACCCGCATCAACGCCAACCGCGCCGACGAGGCCATCGCGACCGGCGCCGAGGTCATCGCGACGGCGTGCCCGTTCTGCACGGTGATGCTCTCGGACGGGGTCGCCGCGCACGCGGGCTCAGCGCAGGCGCCGGGGGTCGAGGGCGGCGGGGCGGTGCACGTCGGGGTGCCCGAGGTCGTCGACATCTCGCTGCTGCTGCTCGACCGCGTCCGCGCCTCGGCCGACCCTGGGGAGCGCTGAGCGGACTCGCGGGCACGATCCTGACAGATGCCCTGCGCAGCTCCGCCACGCGTTGACGGCGAGCGTCGCCACCTCGCCCGATCGGCACTCCCTGAGCGGGAGGTTCGTCAGCCGTGAGGTGTGACCACTCCCTCAGTGGGCGCGACCCTCGGCGCTTGCCGCGGCCCGACGGTCGCGCTTGACGACGTACATCGCGGCATCCGCGGCAGCGACTGCCTCGGCGGCGTCGCGCCCCGGCTCAGCGACCGCCGATCCGATGCTGGCCCCGCACTGCAAGGTGAGCCCGTCGAGCACGATCGGCTCGGACAGGAGCTCGTCGAGGCGGCACGCGATGAGGCCGGTCTGCTCCGGGGCGCACTCCTGGACGACGACGAACTCGTCACCACCGACCCGGGCGATGACGTCGGCGTCGCGCACGGCGTCCTGCAGGCGGGACCCGACCTCTTCGAGGACCGCGTCGCCGACCGCATGACCGTAGGCGTCGTTGATCGCCTTGAACCCGTCGAGGTCGAGGTAGGAGACGACCAGGCTCGTCCCGGACCGGCGCGTCCGTGCCAGAGCCGCCGTGAGCAGCTCGTCGAGCAGGCGGCGGTTCGCGAGGCCCGTCAACGCGTCGCGCAGCGCGAGTCCCCGGTACGTCCTCTCGCTGGCCGCCAGCCGGAGCTCGGCGTCACGCCGCTCGGTCACGTCGCGCCCGACGGCCAGGATGTGCGGGCCGTCCGGTCCAGGGAGGTAGCGGTCGGTCCACTCGGTCCATCGGTCCGCCCCGGTGCGGGTCATGTGGTCCTGAAGGAAGTCGGTCTCCGGCCCGAGCCGCGCCAGCTGCTGGACCAGGCCGACCCGCTCCCCGGGGGTGAGCAGCGTGTCGAGCGGGCGGCCGACGAAGTCGTCGGGCTCTCCGCCGTTGGCCAGGGCCCACGCCTTGTTGCAGTAGACGACGACGCGGTCGTCGAACCGGTACCAGACGATCCGCTCGGTCAGGAGGTCGAGGACCTGGGCGAGCGGCGCTGTGTCCATGCCGCTGGAGGCGGTCATCAGGGCCTCCTGTCAACGGCTCGAGCACGTCGCCGTTCGCAGCAGACGTTCGCATGCCCATCGGCACGCAGCCCACCCTTGCAATGGGTTGAAGGTCCCACAACAGCAACCGACGGGTCGGGGTCGTCGCGGAGCCGGTCCCGCTGCACGTCAGGTGGCGTTTCGTCGCCTCGCGACGGGGTCGGGTGAAGTTGTCCGGCCGGTCGGCGAGACGGCCTGCTACGTCCGCGCGCTCGGGCTTCCCGACCTGCCCTCGCGCAGGGTCAGAGGCTCGCGGCCAGGTTCGCGCGAACCGCGCCGCCCGGTCGCCGCGGCGACCAGGAACAGCAGACCCAGCAGGAGGAGCGGCATGGCCGCGGCCCCCGACGACCCGCCGAGGTGGAGGCCACCACTCTCGCCGCCCTGCAGGATGCGCCCCACGATCTCGACGACCGGCGCCAACCCCGCACCGACGAGCAGCCAGCCACCCAGCCGGGCGCTGCGCAGACCCAGGAACGCCGACGGCACCCCGACCACGAGTGCCCCGATCGCAACGACCGGCCCCGTGTCGCGCGGGACGACATCGACCACGGCCTCGACCACGGCGAGCACCAGCAGCAGCGCGACGGCCACCGCCATCACCGTCGGAGCCACCCGTGGGAGTCGCACGGCCACGAGGCTGAGGATGAGCTCGGCGACGACGATCGCCGCGCCGATCGAGATCCCGGCGACGCCGCCCGGGTCGGCGACCAGCTCAGCGACGACCCACGCGGTGGCGACGACCCCGAAGAACATCGTCAGGACGAAGGCGACTCGCGCCATGACCGGAGCGTCGGACCACATGGCAATCACGACCTCGAGGCCTCGCGCACCGGACCTCGTCGGCCGGATGGTGGGCGTGCGGCCTATGCCCCGATTCTCCTCTTCACGCAGGCCGCGCGCTGGACGAGCGGCGCCGGCGCTCTCGTCACCCGGTCGTCGGAGCGCACAGGAGCGGGCCCCCGAGACCAGCCCGGGAGCCCGCTCCGACGTGACGACGTTCTCAGGTCGACGTGCCTGTCAGGCCTTCGGTGCGTCGACCGCGGTCTTCGCCGCGGTGGCTGCCCGGGTGTGGCCGGACACGTGGGAGCTGAGCACGGTGAAGGTCTTGCTGACCTTGACCGTGACGCGCTGACCATCGGTGGTCACGATGCGGGCGTGGTAGACGCCGTGGGCGTCGAGGACGATGTGGCGCACGGTCGCGCCAGGGAACTTCACGAGCACTGCGGCCTTGACGCTCGCGATCTCCGCGGCCGTCGGTGCGGTCGCCCGCACGTGGTGGCGATGCGACGCGTGCAGGGTCGGGGTCGCCGGGGCGGACGTGCTCGTGGCACTCGTCGGGGCGGCCGTGGGGCCGACGTCCGACGCGCTGGCCATCGGAGCGGCGAGCACCATGCCCCCGGAGATGAGGGCGGCGCCTGCCAGGGCTGCGATTCCGTAGCTCTTGCGGCGTGAGATGCGTGTGCTGGCTGTCATAGGGCTCTCCTAGCCCGGCTTCCGGGCGGAAGCCGATGTCCTGAGACTCCGTCGCCAGCCTTGACAGGGCCTGCGGTGCGCCTGACATTCCTCTGGGAATCCACAGATCTGACGTCGTGCGCTGTCAGGAACGAGGAGTACCTTCGCGCGACTCGTTCGGGGCGTCACGTGGCCTGGTCGTAGCTGTCCACGACCGACACGTCCAGGGCGAAGTCGACCGGCGAGTCCCCGAACAGCAGGCGCCCGGCCTCCGCCGCGGCCTCCCGCACGGCTGCGGCGACCTCGTCGGCCACGGCCGCCGGCGAGTGCACCATGACCTCGTCGTGCAGGAAGAACACCAGGTGCGGCCGGCCGTCGATCGCCAGGAGCCGACGACGCAGCGCGGCCATCCAGCACAGCGCCCACTCAGCGGCGGTCCCCTGCACGATGAAGTTGCGGGTGAACCGTCCCCAGTCGCGCCCGCGCCGCCGTGCCGCGCG
>DASVMA010000355.1:0-5162 GCA_036384595.1 Cellulomonas sp.
GCTCCGGCAGGTCGTCGGCCCCGACGAGGCCCTGTACATCCCCCAGGTCGACGTCGTCTCCGCGATCGAGGCCGTCCGCTCGGGCGAGGCCGACTTCGCGGTCGTCGCGATCGAGAGCACCGTCGAGGGCGGGGTCACGGCGACGCTCGACTCGCTCGCGGTCGGTGCCCCGCTCGTGCTGCTGCGCGAGGTCCTCGTCCCGGTCGACTTCACGCTCGCCGCCGCCCCCGGGACCGTCCTCACGGACGTGCGGCGCGTGGCCGCGCACCCGCACGCCTGGGTGCAGTGCCGCCGCTGGCTCGCCGCGCACCTGCCCGGTGCGGTCCACGTCCCCGCGACCTCCAACACCGCACCTGCGGCGCTCATCGCCGACTCGCTCGCCGTCGAGTTCACCGCAGACCCGGCGGCTGGTCATGCGATCGGGTTCGACGCGGCGCTCGTGCCGCCCGCAGCCGTCGAGCCCTACGGTCTCGAGGTCCTCGCGGAGCACGTCGCGGACAACCCGTCGCTCGTCACGCGATTCGTCGTGGTCGGCCGCCCCGGCGCGGTCCCGGTGGCGACGGGAGCCGACAAGACGACGCTCGACGTGCACCTCCCCAGCAACGACGCCGGCGCGCTGCTCACCATGCTCGAGCAGTTCGCGGTCCGGGGCGTCAACCTGTCCCGCATCGAGTCCCGGCCCGTCGGTGACTCGCTCGGCCGGTACTCGTTCTCGATCGACGCCGAGGGGCACATCACCGAGGAGCGCATGGGCGAGGCGCTCATGGGGCTGCACCGGGTGTGCCCGCACGTGCGGTTCCTCGGCTCCTACCCGCGCGCCGACGACGTGCGCGCGACCGTGCGCATCGGCACGTCCGACCGGGACTTCCTCGACGCGCGCGAGTGGCTCGGGCAGCTGCGGGACGGCCGCGCGCACTGAGGTCCGTCCAGGCGCCGGCTGACGGTCAGGGCCTCGGCACCCGCACGACGAGCCCGCCCGCCTGGATGCGCGCCGACAGGGCCCGCGCCTTGCCGATCACGTCGCCGTCGACCTGCACGTGCTCGGGCGTCGAGACGCGGACGAGCACCCGGCGGGCCCGGGCGTGGTCGATGCGGCCGATCTTCGCGGGCAGCTCCGCGCGCACGCCGACGCCCTGGAGCACGACCTCGCCGAACAGCTGGGCCCAGCCGGCGACCCCGCCGCGGGTGTCGATCGCCGCGACGTCGAGCCAGCCGTCGTCGAGCACCGCGTCGGGCAGGAGCGTCAGGCCGCCGGGCAGGCGCCCGCAGTTGCCGACGAGCAGGCTGCGCAGCCGCAGCGCCGTCGGCGGCCGGTCGTCGAGCCGCACGAGGGCACGCAGCCGGCGGCCGTGCAGGTGCCGCACCCCAGACCAGAAGTAGGCGATCCACCCGACCCGCGCCTTGAGGCCGTCGTCGGTGTCCGCGACCATCGCCGCGTCGAAGCCGAGGCCCGCGATGACCAGGAAGATGTGCTCGCTCGGTTCGCTCCCGCCGGCAGCGGCCACGTCGGCGGCGACGTCCGCGTCGGTGGGCCAGCGGGTCGGGTCGAGCTCCTCCGGTTCGAGCTCGGTCGGGTCCAGGTCGGCGACGGGGCCGGCCGACCGGCCGGGCACAGGTCCGGGGCCACCGTCGAGGATGCGCACCCAGCCCACGTCGATCGTCCGGTCGATGCCCGTCAGCGCGATCTCGAGGGCGTTCAGCGGGTTCCCGATCGGCAGGTCGAGGTTGCGGGCGAGCAGGTTGCCGGTCCCGAGCGGCAGGAGACCCATCGGGACGCCGGTGCCGACGAGCGCCTCGGCCACGGCGCGGACCGTCCCGTCACCCCCCATCGCGACGACGACGTCGGCACCGGCCGCGACGGCCTGCCGGGCCTGCCCGACGCCGGGGTCCTCGACACTCGTCTCGAGCCACAGCATCTCGGGCATCCGGCCGTCGGCCACGGCGACCAGGATCTCCTTGCGGAGCATCTCGACGTCGGGCTTCGTCGGGTTCGCCACGAACGCGACGAGCTGCCCGGGCTGCTCGGGCCCGTCGACCGCGCCGTGCGCGTCGCCTGCCCCGTGCGGTGGGCGACCGTCGAGGCCGAGTCGTCCGCGCAGCTCCTGCTGACGACGGAACAGGACGATCCCGAGCACGAGGGCGGCGGCGGCCAGCACGGCGGCCGCGATCGCGACCCATGCCCACCAGCTCATGGTGGTCAACCTAGGCGCACCGTGACGCCGAGAACATCCCGGGCCCTTGGTCCTGCCATGCACGCGGCCCGCCGCGCCCGTCCGGGCATTCCTCGCGCGGGTCGTTACGCTCGTGGGGTGATCGACCTTCGACTCCTCCGTGACGACCCCGACCTCGTGCGTGCCAGCCAGACTGCGCGCGGCGACGACCCGGGCCTCGTCGACCAGGTGCTCGACGCCGACGCGCGCCGCCGGGCCGCGCTCACCGACTACGAGAAGCTGCGGGCCGAGCAGAAGGCGCTCGGCAAGCAGGTGGCGGCCGCGCAGGGCGAGGAGAAGCACGCGCTGCTGTCGCACGGCAAGCACCTCGCGGACCGCGTCAAGGCGCTGCAGGGCGACGCCGACGCAGCCGAGGCGACCGCGACCGACCTCGCGCGGTCGATCGGCAACGTCATCGAGGACGGGGTCCCCGCGGGCGGCGAGAACGACTACGTGGTGCTGCGTCACGAGGGCAAGCCCCGGGACTTCGAGGCCGAGGGGTTCGCACCCCGGGACCACCTCGAGCTCGGCGAGATGCTCGCCGCGATCGACATCGAGCGAGGTGCGAAGGTCTCGGGCAGCCGGTTCTACTACCTGACGGGGATCGGCGCCCGGCTCGAGCTCGCGCTGCTCAACGCGGCCGTCGACCTCGCGCTGCGGGCGGGGTTCACGCCAGTCATCACCCCGACGCTGGTCAAGCCCGAGATCATGGCGGGCACCGGGTTCCTGGGCGCCCACGCGGACGAGATCTACCGACTCGAGGCCGACGACCTGTACCTCGTCGGCACGAGCGAGGTCGCGCTCGCCGGGTACCACTCGAACGAGATCCTCGACCTGTCGCGCGGCCCCAAGCGGTTCGCGGGCTGGTCGGCCTGCTACCGGCGTGAGGCCGGCTCGTACGGCAAGGACACCCGCGGGATCATCCGCGTGCACCAGTTCCACAAGGTCGAGGCGTTCACCTACACGACGGTCGAGGACGCCGCGGCCGAGCACCGGCGCATCCTTGCCTGGCAGGAGGAGATGCTCGCGCTCGTCGACGTGCCGTACCGCGTGATCGACACGGCCGCGGGCGACCTGGGCATGAGCGCCGCGCGCAAGTTCGACTGCGAGGCCTGGCTGCCGACGCAGGAGCGGTTCCTCGAGCTGACGTCGTCGTCCAACTGCACGACGTTCCAGGCCAGGCGCCTGGGCATCCGTGAGCGCACCGCGACGGGCGAGATGCGTCCCGTCGCGACGCTCAACGGCACTCTCGCCACGACCCGTTGGATCGTGGCGATCCTGGAGAACCACCAGCTCGCTGACGGTTCGGTGCGCGTCCCTGCGGGGCTGCGGCCGTACCTGGGCGGGCTCGAGACGCTGGACCCGGTGACATCGTGAGCCATCCCCGCACGCCGTCTGACCTGCTGGTCGCCCTGGACGTCGACGGGACGCTGATGTCCTACGACGGGGTGATCTCGCCCGAGATCCGCGCCGTCGTCGCGGACCTGCTCGCCGCGGGCGCGCGCATCGTGCTGGCGACCGGTCGGTCGGTCGTGGCGACGATGCCCGTGGCACAGGAGCTGGGGATCGAGCGCGGCTGGTCGATCTCCTCGAACGGTGCCGTGACGGCCCGCCTCGACCCGGACCTCGAGGGCGGCTACGAGTTCACGGACGTCATCACATTCGACCCCGAGCCGGCGCTGCGGGTCCTCGCGATGGAGCTGCCCGACGCGCTGTACGCGGTCGAGGACCTGGGCCGCGGCTTCCGGGTGAGCGCGCCCTTCCCGGACGGTGAGCTGGGCGGCGAGTTCGAGGTCGTCGGGTTCGACGAGCTGTGCGCCCGGCCCGCCACCCGGGTCATCATGCGCAGCCCCGACAGCACCCCCGAGGAGTTCCACGACCTCGTCCAGCGCGTCGGGCTCCACGAGGTCACGTATGCGGTCGGCTGGACGGCGTGGCTGGACCTGACCCCGGGCGGGGTGTCGAAGGGCAGCGCGCTCGAGGAGCTGCGGCGTTCGCTCGGCGTGCAGCCGTTCGCGACGGTGGCGATCGGCGACGGCGGCAACGACCGCGAGATGCTCCGGTGGGCGGCGCGCGGCGTCGCCATGGGCCACGCCCCCGAGGACGTCCGGGCCGCGGCCGACGAGGTCACCGGCACGATCGACGACGACGGTGCGGTCGCGGTGCTGCGGAGCCTGCTGGGCTGACGATCGGGCTCGCCCGATCCCTTACGCTCGGTCGGGAAACCCAGCACGACCGGACACCACACCAAGGACGGCGTGACCGTGAACCCCGGGATCAGCGACGTCGCTCGCGCGGCCGGCGTCTCGACCGCGAGTGTCTCGCGCGCGCTCCGCGGGCTGCCCGGTGTCACGGACGCGACGCGCGCCCGTGTGCTCGAGGCAGCGCACAAGCTCGGGTACGTGGCGTCCCCGTCGGCCGCGAGCCTCGCATCCGGGCGCATGCGCACCGTCGGCATCCTGACCCCGTGGGTCGACCACTTCTTCCACGCCGCGGTCATCGAGGGTGCCGAGCGTGCGCTGCGGCGGCTCGGGTTCGACGCGCTGCTGCACACGTTCGACGCCGACCGTGGGCGTCCTCGGCGCGCCCTCGACGCGGTCGCGCTGCACCGCCGGGTCGACGGGATCCTCGTGGTCGGGGTGGCCCTCGGACCGGACGAGATCGTGTCGATCGACGCCGTCGGGGTGCCCGTGGTCTACGTCGGCTCGGGTGCTCCGGGCAGCGTCCTGGTCCGCATCGACGACGAGGCGACCGCGCGCACGGCGACCGCGCACCTCGTCGGGCTGGGTCACCGGGTGATCGGGCACCTCGCCGCGTCGTGGGACGACGGACTGCCCGACGACGTCCGCCACGCGGCACCGGCGTGGCGGCGGCTGCGCGGGTGGCGCGAGACGTTGCGCGAGGCCGGCCTCGACGCGGGCGAGGACCTCGTCGCGACGGGACCGGACGGCA
>DASVMA010000356.1:0-2210 GCA_036384595.1 Cellulomonas sp.
ACGTGTGTTCGACGGGGTGGGCTGCGCAGACGGCACCTACATTTCCGGCGACCTCCTGGTGCTCTCGTGCGGGGTCGGAGCGCGCGTGGAGCTCGCGCTCGCCGCGGGACTCGCCTGCTCCGCCGGCGTGCTCGTCGACGAGGAGCTGCGCAGTTGGAGCGACCCGGACGTGTTCGCGATCGGGGACTGCGCGCAGCCGCCCGAGGGGGGCACCGGGCTCATCGCGCAGGGCTGGGACCAGGCGCGCCGGCTCGCGGTGCAGCTGACGGCCGGACCCGACGCCCTGGACGGGCACGGCGGCGCGGAACCCGTGCCCCTCCGCGCGGGCGGTACCGACGTCGTGCGGCTCAAGGCGGCGGGGCTCGACGTCGTGTCGATGGGGGTCAGCGGCTCGCACCGCGCCGAGGTCCTCGGTTCTCGCTCGGTCCAGCTGTCCGACCCGGTCGGCGGGCGGCACGTCGAGGTCGTCGTGGCCGACGGGCGGGTCGTGGGGGCGACCTGCGTCGGCGCCGGCCCGGTCGCGGCAGACCTCACCGCGGCCTACACGCACGGGACACCGGCCCCGTCGGATCCCGCTCAGCTCCTTGTGCGCCCGGTCGCCGGCGCGCCGGTGCCGGCCGCCTCGCCGACGCTGATGCCTGACCGGACGACGGTGTGCCGCTGCAACGGGGTGACGAAGGGGGAGGTCGTGGCGTGCTGGCGGGACGGCCACGACACGGTCGAGGAGGTCGCGCGTGCGACCCGTGCCACGACCGGCTGCGGCGGCTGCACGGACGTCGTGTGCGGTCTGCTCGACTGGCTCGCGGCGACGGACCCGGAGCGGTCGTCCCGGGTCAGCGGCGGGCTGAGCGGGGGCCGGGCAGCGCGGTGAGCACGCCCGCCGCGTCGAACCGATGGCGACCGAAGCGGGTCCCGGCCCGTTAGCGTGGGTGGCTACCGCACCGGGGAGGTTCGATGAGTCGCACGGTCACGGAGCACCGCGAGGCTGTGCTCGACCAGATCACGCCGACACCTGCTGTCACGTTCGCTCTCGAGGACGCCGCCGGCCTGGTCCTCGCGGGTGACGTGACGGCTCTCGAGGCGCTGCCGCGCTTCGACGGCTCGGCGATGGACGGGTACGCCGTGCAGTCCGCGGACGTCGTGACTGCGTCGGTGGCCGCCCCCGTGCGGCTGCGCGTCGTCGCCGACCTCGCTGCCGGGACCGACGCGGCGCCCGTCATCGGTGCAGGGACCGCTGCCCGGATCATGACGGGTGCGCCCGTGCCGCCGGGTGCCGACGCGATCGTGCCCGTCGAGGACACCGACGGCGGGACCGACCAGGTCGAGGTGCGTGCCCCCGCGCCGGCTGGTCGCCACGTGCGCCGTGCCGCGGAGGACGTCGCAGCAGGTGACGTCGTGCTCCGTGCAGGCCAGGAGCTCACCCCGTACCGCATCGCGGCCGTCGCCGCCGTCGGGCGCCCCGAGGTCGTCGTGCACCGCCGGCCGGTCGTCGTCGTCATCTCGACCGGCTCGGAGCTCGTGACGCCCGGGGTCGCGACGCGGCGCGGGCAGATCCCCGACTCGAACTCCTACCTCCTCGCTGCTGCGGCCCGCGCCGCCGGCGCCCAGGTGCACCGCCTCGGTGCCGTCCGCGACGACGCGCACGCGCTCACGGAGGCGCTCGAGTCTGCTGGGGCCGTGGACCTCATCGTGACGTCGGGCGGCGTCAGCGTTGGCGCGTACGACGTCGTCAAGGAGGTGCTCGCCCCGATGGAGGGCATGTTCTTCGTGTCGGTCGCGATGCAGCCCGGCAAGCCCCAGGGCTACGGGCGCCTCGCCGACGGCACCCCCGTGATCGCCCTGCCGGGCAACCCGGTCAGCGCGTTCGTCTCGTTCGAGGCGTTCGTGCGTCCAGCGATCCTCGCCCTGCGCGGCCTGACGGGCACCGACCTCCTCCGGCCGACCCTGCGCGCGCGCGTCGGGGAAGGCTGGTCCTCACCCACGGGTCGCGAGCAGCACATGCCGGTGACGCTCACGACCGACCCCGACGGGACCGTCGTCGCCCGGCCGGCCGCCGCACGCGGGTCGGGCTCCCACCTCGTGGCCAGTCTCGCAGCGGCCGACGGGCTCGCCGTCGTGCCTGCCGACGTGACGCAGGTGAGCCCCGGCGAGCTGGTGACGGTCGTCCGGATCACGGCGTGACGCAACCGTCGTACGACGCCCTGGTGCTG
>DASVMA010000357.1:0-6714 GCA_036384595.1 Cellulomonas sp.
CGAGCGGATGTGCGCGTCGTGGCTCAACCGCGTGTGATCTGCGCCACAGGACTTTAGACACATCGAATCGGGCAATGTGTCGCATAGCCTTGTGCACGAGGTCAACGGAGATCTCGTTCACTCACCGACAACGTGGGGAGCACCCCGTGACCAGCTTGACCACCCCTGACGCCGCAATTGCTGGCGCCATCGACCAGCTCGTCGAGGGCGCGAACAAGGCCCTCGCCGAATACGCACGGTTCACCCAGGAAGACATCGACCACATCGTGCGGAAGGCGTCCGTCGCGGCGCTGAACCAGCACGGTGAGCTCGCGCTCCTGGCGGTCAACGAGACCGGCCGCGGCGTGTTCGAGGACAAGGCCGTGAAGAACATCTTCGCGTGCGAGCACGTCACCAACTCGATGTCCACCCTCAAGACGGTCGGCGTGATCAACCGCGACGACCTCGCGGGCATCATCGAGATCGCCGAGCCCGTCGGGGTCATCTGTGGCGTCACGCCCGTGACCAACCCGACCTCGACCGCGATCTTCAAGGCCCTCATCGCGCTCAAGACGCGCAACCCGATCGTCTTCGGGTTCCACCCGAGCGCGCAGCAGTCGTCGGTCGCCGCCGCCCGCGTCGTCCGCGACGCGGCCGTCGCCGCAGGCGCCCCCGAGAACTGCATCCAGTGGGTCGAGGAGCCGTCGCTCGCCGCGACGTCCGCGCTCATGAACCACCCGGGCGTCGCCCTCATCCTCGCGACCGGCGGCAACGCGATGGTCCGCGCCGCGTACTCGTGCGGCAAGCCGGCTCTCGGCGTGGGCGCCGGCAACGTGCCCGCATACATCGAGAAGACGGCCAAGCTCAAGCGCGCTGTCAATGACGTCGTCCTCTCGAAGGCATTTGACAACGGAATGATCTGCGCATCCGAGCAGGCCGTCATCATCGACGACGAGATCTATGACGCCGCAATGGCCGAGTTCGACGTCCTGCACGCGTACCGCGTGAACAAGAAGGAAAAGGCGCTCCTCGAGAAGTTCATCTTCGGCGTCGAGGCCAAGGGCAAGAACTGCGCCGACGCCAAGCTCAACGCGTCCGTCGTCGGGCAGCTGCCCACCTGGATCGCGGAGAAGGCCGGCTTCACCGTCCCGGCCGACACCTCGATCATCCTTGCCGAGGTCAGCGGGGTCGGGCCGGACGAGCCCCTGACGCGCGAGAAGCTGTGTCCCGTGCTCGCGGTGCTGCGCGCCAAGTCGACCGAGCAGGGTCTGACGTACGCCGAGCAGATGGTCGCGTTCGACGGCCTCGGCCACTCGGGTGCGATCCACACGCAGGACGACGCGCTCATCGAGGAGTTCGGCAGCCGGGTCAAGGCGGTGCGCATCATCGTCAACGCGCCCTCGTCGCTCGGTGGCATCGGTGACATCTACAACTCGTTCATCCCGTCGCTGACCCTGGGTTGCGGCTCGTACGGCCACAACTCGGTCTCCAACAACGTCTCGGCGGTGAACCTGGTGAACATCAAGCGGATCGGTCGCCGCAACAACAACCTGCAGTGGTTCAAGGTCCCGGCCAAGACGTACTTCGAGCCGAACGCGATCCGCTACCTCTCCGACATGGCCGACGTCGAGCGCGTGACGATCGTCACCGACTCGACGATGACCACGCTGGGCTTCGTCGACAAGATCATCGACGTCCTGAACCGCCGGTCGAACAAGGTCGCGCTCCAGATCATCGACCAGGTCGAGCCGGAGCCGAGCGTCAAGACCGTGCAGGCCGGTGCCGCGCAGATGCGCCACTTCCGTCCCGACACGATCATCGCCCTCGGTGGCGGGTCGCCCATGGACGCCGCGAAGGTCATGTGGCTGCTCTACGAGCACCCCGAGATGGTCTTCTCCGACCTCAAGCAGAAGTTCTTCGACGTGCGCAAGCGCGCGTTCAAGTTCCCGGTGCTCGGCGAGCTCGCCAAGCTCGTGTGCATCCCGACCACGTCGGGCACGGGCGCTGAGGTCACGCCGTTCGCCGTCATCTCCGACCCGGAGACCGGCAAGAAGTACCCGCTCGCGGACTACGCGCTGACACCCACGGTCGCGATCATCGACCCGATCCTCACCGCGAAGATGCCGCGCTCGCTCGCCGCCGACTCGGGCTTCGACGCCCTGACGCACGCGACCGAGGCCTACGTCAGCGTGTACGCGAACGACTTCACCGACGGCATGGCGCTCCAGGCGATCCGCCTGATCTTCGACAACCTCGCACAGAGCGTCAACGGCGTCCCGGAGACGCCCGAGACCGCCGCGGCGCGCGAGAAGATGCACAACGCCGGGACGATCGCGGGCATGGCGTTCGGCAACGCCTTCCTCGGGATCGTGCACGCCATGGCGCACGTCGTCGGATCGACGTTCCACCTGGTGCACGGCCGCACGAACGCGACACTGCTCCCGCACGTCATCCGCTACAACGGGACCGTGCCGACCAAGCTCACGAGCTGGCCGAAGTACGAGAGCTACGTCGCGCCGGAGCGGTTCCAGCAGATCGCCGCGATGCTCGGCCTGCCGGCGACGACACCGGCCGAGGGCGTCGAGTCCTACGCCCTCGCGGTCGAATCGCTGCGGGCGAAGGTCGGGATCCCCGCGTCGTTCCAGGCGCAGGGTGTCGACGAGCAGGACTTCATCGGTCGCCTCGACGAGGTCGCGATGGGCGCCTACGAGGACCAGTGCGCACCCGCCAACCCGCGGATGCCCATGCTGGCCGACATGAAGGACATCATGACCGCCGCGTACTACGGCACGTCGCTGGGTGAGGTGCGCAGCCGTCGGGAGCTCCCGGCCGCTGTCGCCGAGGTCGCTGAGCCCGCAGCCGAGGCCGCCGCGCCGACCGAGGGTGATGTCGTCACGGCCTGACCAGTCAGCGCCTGACCGAGCGCCCCGCACCGCAGATCACCGCGGCGCGGGGCGCTCGCACGTCGGGGCCACGCACCGCCGACGGTCCAGGGCGGGCGACGAGGCACACTGGTCCGAGCAGACCCCGTTCCCCCGACATCTTCAGGAGGCGCCCGTGCGCATCGCGACCATGCTGCCCGCACGTACGACGGCCACGCTCGGCGCATGCACCATCGCCCTGACGGTGGCCCTCGCCGGCTGCTCCGACGTGCGCGACCAGGCCGGCGCGCTGACCACGCAGGCGCAGTCCGCAGTCGCGAGCGCACGGGCCCTGGCCGGCGGTCTCGCGGCGCAGGTCGACAAGGCACGAGCGGACCTGGCGACGGCGCGGACCGCGATCGACAACGCCAAGGCCCAGCTGGGCTCGCTCGACACGACCGCACGCGCCACCGCCCAGCAGGCGGTCGACCAGGCCACGGCTGCCCTCGACTCGGCCAAGACCGCGCTCGACGCGGCGTCCGCCGACGGTGCGGGCCCGGCCGCCGACAAGCTCGCCGCCGCGCAGAGCGCACTCGATGCCGCACGCACGAAGCTCGACGCCGCTGCCGCCTCGACCGACGGTGCCACCCGCACCGCGATGGACGCGCTGGCCGCGCAGGTCGAGGCGCTGCGCGTCCAGGTCGAGAAGGCCACGACCCCCTGAGGTCTGGCCCGGCCCGCGCCGGGTGAAATCCAGGATCAGCCGCTGCAACTGTTGTCTCTCGTGCGGGCGCTGCCGATCCTCAGAGGTATGACCACCAGCCGGCCCCCGGAGCGCATGACGCGCCACCACCACCTCGAGTGGTGGGTGGTGACCGCCTGGGGATCGATCGCCCTGGTCGTGGCAGCGGGCGTCGCGGCTGCCGCCGGCGTCGGCTGAGGACCACGCTCCACCCCGGCAGGGCTCAGGTGGTCCAGCCGCCCGAGCGGTAGGCCGGGGTCGCCAGGGCGAGCACGAGCAGTGCCGCCAACGACGCGCCCGCCATGACGCCCGTCATCGCGAGCGTGGTGCCGCCCAGGACACCGACGAGCGGCGCGATGATCCCCGACACGAAGGCCTGCGTCCCACCGATGAACGCCGCCGCGGTCCCGGCCATCTCACCGTGCCTGCCGAGCGCGAGTGCCGAGGCGTTGGGGGGCGTGACGTTGACGAGCGCGAGCGCGAGCCACAGGACGACGAGCAGCGCGGGCAGTCCGCCGGCCCCGGTGACGCCGACCGCGAGGAGCACGAGGCCGAGACCGAGCGACACCGGCACGATGACGCGGATGATCCGGATCGGCGCATAGCGCCGGACGAGCCACGCGTTGACCTGCGCCCCGCCGACGAGCCCCATGCCGTTGACCGCGAACAGCAGCGCGAACTGGTTCGCGGACAGCCCGTACCCCTCGCGCAGCACGAACGGCGAACCGACGACGTAGCTCATGAGCCCCGCGGCGCCCAGGCCCGGCAGCACGGCGAGGGCGAGGAAGTGCCGGTCGCGCAGCAGCACCCGGTAGCCCGCGAGCGCTGTCGTCAGGCCGCCGTCGCGCCGCCGCTCCCCCGGCAGCGTCTCGGGGAGCCTGCGCCACACGACGACCCACAGCCCGACGCCGAACACCGCGAGCGCGACGAACACCCCGCGCCAGCCGACCTGACCGGCGATGAGCCCGCCGATGCTCGGGGCGAACAGCGGTGCGACGCCGATGACGAGCATGAGCCGGGACAGCAGCCTCGACGCGTCGGACCCCACGAACCGGTCGCGGATGACGGCCATCGCCACCACGGAGGCCGAGGCGTTGAAGAAGCCCTGCGCCACGCGGAGCGCGACGAGCGGCAGGATCCCGGGGGCGATCGCGCACAGCAGCGAGGTCAGGACGTGCAGCGCGATGCCGACGAGCACGGGCTTGCGCCGGCCGAACCGGTCCGACATCGGGCCGATGACGAGCTGCCCGACGGCGCCGCCGATCATCATGCCGGTCATCGTCAGCTGGACTGCTGCGGTGCCCGTGCCGAGGTCGCGCGCCACGTCCGGCAGGGACGGCAGGTAGATGTCGGTCGAGACGGCGGGGAGAGCTGCCATCGAGCCGAGCAGCAGGACGTACTTGGCATTCGGGCGGTACGCCGGGGTGGGCGTGACCGGAGGGGTGCTGGCGCTCATCGTCGCCGATCATCCCACCGCGGCGAACGCGACGCGAATCGATTCGACACGCGCGTGTCGGGGGTCTGCGAGAGGCTGTGGCCATGTGCGGTCGGTACGCCTCGTTCCGGGAGGACCAGCAGATCGCCGACGAGTTCGCGATCGCGTCGGTCGCCGACGACGTGCGCCTCCTGCCGCCGTCGTGGAACCTCGCGCCCACCGACCCGGTCCGCATCGTCGTCGACCGCCCCGAACGCCTCGAGGACGGCTCGCACGGCGCACTCACCCGGCAGCTCCGCGCCGCGCGCTGGGGCCTCGTGCCGTCGTGGGCGAAGGACCCGTCGATCGGCAACCGGCTCATCAACGCGCGCGTCGAGAACCTGCTCGACAAGCCCGCGTTCAAGCGCCCGTTCGCGCTGCGCCGGGCGCTGCTCCCCGCGGACGGCTACTACGAGTGGCAGGCACCCGAGCCGGGCGCGCTGACCCGGACCAAGCAGCCCTTCTACCTCCACCCGCCCGACGGCGGCCCTCTCGCGCTCGCGGGGCTCTACGAGTTCTGGAAGGACCCGACCAAGGCCGACGACGACCCGACGCGCTGGCTCGTGTCCGCGACGATCATCACGACGGCGGCGACCGGCGAGCTGGCCCGCATCCACGACCGTCGCCCGCTCATGCTCCGACGCGACGCGTGGGATGCGTGGCTCGACCCCGCAGTCGACGCCGCGGGGGCCATGGAGCTCGCGCTCGGGCCGGCGCCCGACGTGGTCGCGACCCCGATCTCGACGGCGGTCAACTCGGTCGCCAACGACGGCCCGGAGCTCATCCGCCCGGTCGACTGACGCGGGCCGAGCAGGTCACCGAGCGGTCACGCCGAGCGCAGCAGCACCGGCGCGATCGGCCCGATCCCCGCGAGCTCGCGCTCGGGCAGCGTCTCGACGACGAACCGCGCGTCCCGCGCCAGGAGCTCGCCCGTCGCGGTGTCGGTGAGCACCGCGCTCGGGTCGGCGATGTCCGTCAGCCGGGCGGCGAGGTTGACCGACGGGCCGAACACGTCGCCGAACCGGGACAGCACCCGTCCCCACACGAACCCGACCCGCACGGGCGTCACTCCGCGTGCACCCTCGGCCAGTCCCCCGACGGCCTGCTCGAGCTCGACGTCGAGCTCTCCGCCCAGCTCCCGGGCGAGCCCGAGCGCGACGCGCGCGCCCGTGACGACGTCGTCGGCGACGAAGAGCACGGCGTCGCCGATCGTCTTGACGACGCGGCCGCCCGCGTTCGTGACGACGTTCCGCGCGGCGTACTCGAACCGCTGCACGAACTCGGAGAGGTCGGTCGACCCCAGACCCGCGGTCCGCCGGGTGAACGAGACCATGTCGGCGAACCCGACGGCGCGAGCGAGCGGCAGGCCCTCCCGGTCGGCGCCGGACGTGCGCTGCTCGCCGTAGTCGGCGGCGAGCCGTCCGGCGATCGCGGCGAGCTGGCGGCGCCACGCGTGCACGAGCTGGGCCTCGAGCAGGGGCGCGAGGTCGCCGAGCCGGTCGAGGACGAGCAGCCGGGCGCTCGTGTCGTCGAGCCCGTACCGGGTCGCCATGTCCTCGACGAGCGCCTCGACCTGCCACAGCGCGAGCCGGTCGGCGGTGTGCCCGAGCGCGCGGGTCAACGACGACGCGGTCCGCAGCGCGAAGCCGCGCTCGCGG
>DASVMA010000358.1:0-3046 GCA_036384595.1 Cellulomonas sp.
CGTTGCTGCGGCACTACCTGCGCGCTGCCGGGATGCCGTCCGACGTCGCACCGCGTCGTCGGCTGTTCGGTACCGCCGCCCCGATATGGCAGCCACCGTGGGCCGACACCGTCGAGCTGGCGACGACCGCGACCTGGCCGCGGATCCCGGCGTCGGACGTCGCGTGCGTGTGCCGGGGCTTCGCAGCCGAGCGGCGGGTGCCTTTCCTGGCCCGGCTCGTCGACCGCCTGCCGCGTGCGGCCGAGACGTGGGAACGCGAGCAGTACCTCGCCCTGGTCGACCGCGTGCTGCTGGACCGGGTCGTGTCGGTGCGCGAGCAGGACGCCCTGGCCACCGCGGCCGGCGAGCTCGGGATCGACCGCCCCACGGCCCTGGCTCTCCACCAGGGCTACCTTGACGCGCTCGCCCGCGCGGCGTGGGCCGACGGCGTCGTGACAGACGCGGAGGTCGACGACCTGCGCGGCGTCGCCGACCTGCTGTGCCTGCTGCCCGACGACGTCGACCGGGCCTTGATGTCCGCCGCGCGCACAACGCCGCGGGCGCCCGGGATCGGCGCCGAGGTCGTCGAGCCGGCCCGGTTCCGTCTGCTCGCCGGCGACCTCGTGGTCTTCACCGGCGACATGGACGTGCCACGCGAGGAGTGGATCGCCCGCGCTGCGGCCGCGGGGCTCGTCGCTCACTCGGGTGTGACCAAGAAGGTCACGCTCGTCATCGCCGCCGACCCGGACAGCCTGTCCGGCAAGGCCCGCAAGGCCGCCGACTACGGCATCCCCATCGTCACCGAGCGCGCCTTCGCCGGCCTGCTCGACGACCTCCTCACCAGGAGCACCTGACCGTGACGACCCCCAGCTTCCAGGACTTCATGCTTCCCACGCTCCGGCTGCTCGCCGACGGGCAGACCCGGCCGTGGCGCGAGGTCGCGGCCCAGGTCGCCGACGCCCTTGGGCTGACCGATGACGACCGGGCCGAAGCACTCCCCAACGGCAAGCTCGTCTTCGAGAACCGCCAGGCGTGGGCCCTGACGCACCTCGGCCAGGCCGGCCTCATCTCGCGACCCGTGCGTGGCTCGGCTGCCATCACCGCAGCCGGACAAGCAGCCCTCGGCGAGCGACCAGACCGCGTCGACATGAGCTACCTCCAGCGATACCCGGCCTACCAGGAGTTCCGCGCCCGGCGCGGCACGCGATCCTCGGACGGCGACGGAGACGCATCAACCGACACGATCACGCCGCCCCCGGACGACCACGAGGCGACGCCGGAAGATCTCATGTCCGCCGCCGAGCGAGAGAACCGCGCCGGAGTCGAGTCCGAACTTCTCGACCGGCTGCGCGCACTCGACCCAACCGCGTTCGAACGCCTGGTCCTGAACGTCCTAACGGGCATGGGCTACGGCGGCAAGTCCGGCGCCGTCGAGCACACCGGCAAGATCGGCGATGGCGGCATCGACGGCCTCATCCGCCAAGACCCACTCGGCTTGGACCGCATCTACATGCAGGCCAAGCGGTACAGCGCCGAGAACTCGGTCGGCCGTCCCGCGATCCAGGCCTTCGTCGGCGCACTGCACGGTCAGCAGGCCGACCGCGGCGTCTTCATCACGACCAGCACCTACAGCCGCGAAGCCGTCGAGTACACGCGCTTCCTGCGCGAACGCATCGTGCTCATCGACGGCCGCGAGCTCGCACGCCTCATGGTCCTGAACAACGTCGGTGTCCAGGACCAGTCGACGTTCGTGCTCAAGCGCATGGACGAGGACTACTTCGAGTCGCTGTGAGTCGCGCTCATCAGAGTCGCCGGCAAGTTCGCCGGGCAGACTCAGCACACAAACTCACAACACACGCGTACGGTGTCGTTACACCTTGATGTTGGGAGTTGCGATGCCGGGACTGCAGAACGAGGCCGACGCTGCTGTTGCGCGTCTGCGGCTCGCGAAGACGGATCTGCAGTGGGTCGAGGCCAAGCGTGCCGAGCGGGGCCTGCCGCAGAGCCTCGCCGAGACGGTGTCGGCCTTCGCCAACGCCGGGGGCGGGCTGATCCTGCTGGGGCTTGACGAGGCCGCTGGGTTCACACCAGTTCCCATCGACGCCCCGAGCCTCGCGGACGGCGTCGCACAGACGTGCGCCGACGCCGTCGAGCCACCGATCCGCGCTCACGTCGACATTGTCGACATCGACGGCCACCCCGTCGTGGCGGTCCGCATCGAAGAGCTCCCCGCCGACCGCAAGCCGTGCTACGTCCGGACCCGGGGCATCGAACGAGGCTCCTACCTGCGCACGCACGACGGGGACCGACACCTGACGACCTATGAGGTGCACGTCCTCAACGCGTCGCACGGGCAACCCCGGGACGACATGGCGCCCGTCGACGGTGCCACTCGGGCCGACCTCGACCCGGAGCTCGTTGCGGCGCTGGTTCGCCGGCTGCGGAGCACGCGGGGACCCGTGTTCGCCCGCGCAAGCGATGATGAGATCCTGCGGATGGTCGGAGTGCTGACCACCGATGACGGCCATGAGCGGATCACGCTTGCCGGGCTGCTGGCCCTGGGCGTCTACCCCCAGCAGTACGTCCCGCAGCTCGATGCGACGTTTGTCGCGTACCCGACGACTGATGGCACACCCCTGAGCGACGGCACACGGTTCCTCGACAACCAGTCGATCGACGGCCCGATCCCCCTCCAGGTCTCGTCGGCGGTCGATGCGTTGACCCGGAACATGCGAAGGCGGTCCGTCATCGTCGGCCTTGGCCGGGAAGACCGATGGGAGTACCCGACCGAGGCCTTGCGGGAGATCATCGCCAACGCCCTGATGCACCGGGACTACCACCCCCTGGCGCACGGCACTCAAGTCAGGATCGAGCTCTATCCGGATCGGCTCGTCGTGACGAGCCCGGGCGGGCTCCACGGTCCGATCGCCACCGAGGATCTCCTCTCCGAGAGTGTGTCGTCCTCCCGGAACGCGGTTCTCGCCAAGCTCCTCGAGGACGTGCAGATCCCGGGCACAGCCCGGACCGTCTGCGAGAACCGGGGCTCAGGCCTGCTCGCGACCGCAGC
>DASVMA010000359.1:0-9957 GCA_036384595.1 Cellulomonas sp.
CCCGCGCCGACGACCACGGCCACGCGCGCGTTGACGGTCGCCGCGACGATCTCGCGGGCGTCGTCGAGCGTGCGCAGCGCGTGCACGCCGGCCGGCAGCTCCCCCTCCGGGCCGAAGCCGTGCAGGTCCGGGATCCGCGCCCGTGCGCCGGTCGCGAGGACGGCCACGTCGTAGGGGTGCACGCCACCGTCGGAGTCGACTGCGACCCGCCCGGCACGGTCGAGCACCACGCAGGCCAGCCCGGGCAGCACGCGGGTGCGCGGACGGACCGTGCGCGGCAGGGACAGCGACGCGACGTCGATCTTCCCGGCGACGACCTCCGACAGCAGTACTCGGTTGTACGGCTCGTACTCCTCGGCGCCCAGCACCGTCACGTCGAACCGGCCGTCACGGTCCCGTGCGTGCAGGTCGTCGGCAAACCGCGCGCCGACCATGCCGTGCCCGACGACGACGACCCGCGTCGCGCCTGTCATGCCGCTGCTCCCGCACCCGTGGGCAGCGCGCGCTCCTGCGGACCGTCGTCGGGCATGTCGTCGTACGGGTTGTCGCACGGCTCGATCGAGACGGCGCACACCTTGAGGCCGGGCATGCCCGACACCGGGTCGGTCGCATCCGAAGTCAGGTGGTTCACGCTGCCCTCCCCTGCCCAGTGGAACGCCATGAAGACCGTGTCGACGCGCACGGCGTCGGTCACCCGCGCACGGGCCACCGCCCGTCCGCGCGCCGAGTCGAGGCGGACCCACGCACCGTCCTCGATGCCGAAGCGCTCGGCGAGCAGCGGGTGGATCTCCGCGAGGGGCTCCGGCGACGCGCGCACGAGCTCGGGGACGCGACGGGTCTGCGCCCCGGACTGGTACTGCGCGAGCACCCGACCGGTCACGAGGTAGACGGGCGCACCGGGATGCACGTCGTCCGCGGGACCGGCGTGGTCGACCGCGACGAGGCGCGCACGGCCGTCGGCGGTCGGGAAGTCACGCGTGAACAGCCGGGGTGTGCCGGGGTGCGCGGGTTCCCCCTCGGGGGTCGCGGGGCACGGCCAGAACAGGTCTGGCTCCGCGTCGAGGCGCGCATGGCTGAGGCCGGAGTAGTCCGCCCGACCACCCGCGCTGGCCCGGGCGAGCTCGTCGAACACCTCGGCGGGGTCGGTCGGGAAGCGCACGGGTGAGCCGAGGCGGCGGGCGAGGTCGGCGAGGATGTCGAGCTCGCTGCGGACACCCGCCGGGGCGTCGAGCGCACGGCGGCGGCGCAGGACGCGGCCCTCGAGCGAGGTCATCGTCCCCTCCTCCTCGGCCCACTGGGTCACCGGGAGGACCACGTCGGCGAGCAGCGCCGTCTCTGACGGCACGAGGTCACAGACGACGAGCAGGTCGAGCGCCGCGATCCGCTCACGCACCCGGTCGGCGTCGGGCGCGCTGACGACGATGTTCGAGCCGTGCACGAGCAGGGCGCGCGGGCCGTCGGGGGTGCCGAGCCGGGCCAGCAGCTCGACGGCGGGCAGGCCGGCGCGGGGCAGGTCCGCGGGGTCGACACCCCACACGCCCGCGACGTGCGCACGCGCGCCGTCGTCCTCGATCGACCGGTAGCCGGGCAGCTGGTCGGACTTCTGCCCGTGCTCGCGGCCGCCCTGACCGTTGCCCTGGCCGGTGATCGCGCCGTACCCGCTGCCGGTGCGGCCCGGCAGACCGAGCAGCAGGGCGAGGTCGATCGCCGCCGTCACGGTCGCGGTGCCCTGGGTGCTCTGCTCGACGCCCCGGCCGGTCAGGACGTAGACGCCCGCTCCGCCGCGCGACGGTGACGCGGTCGCCAGCTGCCGGGCGACCGCACGCAGCGTGTCGGCCGGAACCCCGCTGACCTGCTCGGCCCGCTCGGGCCACCAGGACGCGACCGCACGGCGCACGTCGTCCAGCCCGGTCGTGCGCCGCTCGACGTAGGCCGCGTCGTGCAGGCCCTCGGCGAGCACGACGTGCGTGAGCGCAAGCAGGACGACGAGGTCCGTCCCGGGCACGGGCTGCACGTGGGTGCCCCGGCCGTCCGACGTCAGGTCGGCCGTCGCCGACCGCCGCGGGTCGACGACGACGAGCCCACCCGCGGCCCGCGCACCCGCGAGATGCTGCACCGACGGCGGCATCGTCTCCGCGAGGTTCGAGCCCAGCAGCAGCACGGCCTGCGCGCCGCCGAGGTCCTCGAGCGGGAACGGCAGCCCGCGGTCGATGCCGAGCGTCCGGTTGGCGCCGGCCGCCGCGCTCGCCATGCAGAACCGACCGTTGTAGTCGATGTTCGGCGTGGCGAGCACGGCTCGGGCGAACTTGCCGAGCGTGTACGCCTTCTCGTTGGTCAGGGCGCCGCCGCCGAATACCGCGACCGTCGCCGGCCCGCTCTCGGCCCGCAGCTCGTGCAGCCTGCGGGCCACGAACCCGAGCGCCTCGTCCCAGGTCGCGGGACGCAGCCGGCCGTCGGTCCGCAGCAGCGGCGTCGTCAGCCGGTCCGGGGTGCGCAGGAGGCTCGCGCTCGTCCAGCCCTTCTGGCACAGACCGCCCCGGTTCGTCGGGAACTCGCGGCCGGACACCGTGACCGGGTTCGCGTCCGGGGGCGATCCGGCGGTATCCACCGGGGTGAGCTGCATCGCGCACTGCAGCGCGCAGTACGGGCAGTGCGTGTCGGCGGCGCCCGTCATCAGACCGCCGCCGCCGCCATCGCCGCACCACGCCGGTGGTAGACGGCCCACGCGACGACCGACATCACCACGTAGAGCCCGATGAACACCCAGAGCGCCGCCTCGAGCCCGCCCGTCCGCGACGTCGACATCGCGAACCCGCGCGGGATGAGGAAGCCGCCCAGGGCGCCGATCGCCCCGGCGATGCCGATGCACCCCGCGGCCGCCTTGCCGGCCCGGTCGAGAGCGGCCGCGCCGACGACCCCGGCACGGAAGACCGCCGGGATCATGCGGTACGTCGACCCGTTGCCGACGCCGGTCGCGACGAACAGGACGAGGAACGACGCGAGGAACAGCCCGAACGTGTGCGACCGCAGCGCGGCGATGGCCCCGAGCGCCCCGAGCGCCATCGCGAGGAACGACGCGATCGTGACACGGGTGCCACCGAGCCGGTCCGCGAGCTTGCCGCCCAGGGGACGCGCGAGCGAGCCGACGAGAGCACCGAGGAACGCGATCGACGCCGTGACCTCGGGGAACTGGCCCTTGAGGAGCGTCGGGAAGGCGCCCGAGTAGCCGATGAACGAGCCGAACGTGCCGATGTACAGGAACGAGATGATCCACGTGTGCCGCGTGCGGGTCGCCGCGGCGAACGCGCGGTAGTCGGCCTTGGCACTCGTCAGGTTGTCCATGCAGCGCCACGCGATGAACGCCGCGAGCAGCACGAACGGGATGAACATCAGGCCGGCCCGCTCGAGCGAGAGCCCCGCACCTGCGACGATCACGAGCGGCACCGCGAACTGCACCGCGGCGGTCCCGAGGTTGCCGCCCGCCGCGTTGAGGCCGAGGGCCGTGCCCTTCTCGCGGGCCGGGTAGAAGAACGAGATGTTCGCCATCGAGGACGCGAAGTTGCCGCCGCCGACCCCCGCGAGCGCCGCGATCCCGAGCATCACGCCGAACGGGGTCTCGGGTCGCTGCACGGCCCACGCGATGGCCGACGTCGGCAGGAGCAGCAGCAACGCGGACACGATCGTCCAGTTGCGACCGCCGAAGCGCGGGACGGCGAACGTGTACGGGATCCGCAGCGTCGCGCCGACGAGGCTCGGCACCGCGATGAGCCAGAACATCTGGTCGACGCTGAAGGCGAAGCCCGCGGCGGGCAGCTGGGGCACGACGATGCTCCAGACCGCCCAGACCGCGAAGCCGAGGAACTCGGCGAACACGGAGGCCGCGAGGTTGCGCTGCGCGATGCGGCGAGCGCCGTCAGCCCAGAACGTCGGGTCCTCGGGATCCCAGCGATCGATCCAGCGCCCGCGCGCCGAGTGCGTCCTGCCGAGCGGGACGACGGGGTCGGTGACCGTCGTGGGTCCTGCGCCCGTGCCGACGGGGGTCACGGTGGTGGGAGTCGCCATCACTGCCTCCTGGGGGTCGGCCCCGGTCGGGCCGTCGCCTCGACGCTAGGAAGCGGTTGTTACGCCTCAGCCCCTCGCTCGTGACGCGCGTGGAAACCTCCGCGCACACCCGGCGTGGGCCGTCCGTGAGATCCCGCGAGAGCACGGGGCCGCGGCGGCCGGCCCAAGTCGCGGCACCGTGGAGGTGGACGGCGCCGATCAGTTGATGATCTCCCCGCGTTCTTCGATACGGATGGCCTCCAGCCGCTCGCGCCATGCCCGTAGCTCCGCGGGGCTTTGCCGCTTCCAGTCGGTGACCTCGTCGACGATCCTGAGCGGCTCGCGACTGCGGTAGGACCTGGTGGGATTGCCGGGGAACTTCTTGTCAGTCACGTTGGGGTCGTCCTCGAACGTCCCGGTCGGCTCGACGACGTAGACGCGGGGAGCACCGTCACCTGCTGCGAGCTCCGCGGCCAGTCCGGCACCGTCGGGCAACGCGGTGAAGTAGATGTGGTTCATCACCACATCGGGCCGGTAGTTCGACCGGAAGCCAGCCGTGAGAAGGTCGCCCGGCCTCAGGTCGGCTCGAGTGCCATGAAAGAACGGACCGTCGCCCACCACCTCGTTCACGACGACAGCCTACGAGTCGCGCACAGTGGCACGAGCGCCCGGAAGGCGGCAGGCGCGTCAGTCTCGTCGCGCGGAGCTCTCGTCGCGCAGGTCCTCGTCCTGCGGGGACGCGTCGTGCGCCGCGAGCGCCTCGTCCAGCTCGGCCATGATGCGCCGGCACTCCTCGACGTCCCACGGCGTCCCGGACAGCTCGAACTCGAAGAGCACCGGGCGGCTCGATCGTGCCGCCACGACCCGGCACGCGCGCTGGTAGTGCACCCCGAAGTTCCGGTTGCCGCTGCCGATGACCCCGACCATGCGCCGGCGGTTGACGTCGGACGCGAGGAAGCGCAGGACGCCCTCGGGCACGGTGTCGTTGCGGTCGTTGCCGGACTTGTACGACGGCGTGAGCAGCACCCAGGGCCCGTCGGCCTCGCTCGTCCGGTGCTCGCGCTCCGCGAGGTTGAACACGGGCCGACCGAGGCGCTCGGCGAACGAGCGGACGAGGCCGCTCGACGACGAGTAGTAGTAGATCGGTGTCTGGCGCATGGCGTGCCCAGCCAACCAGGCCCGGGCCCTCGCCGCGAGGACGATGGTCCTCGACTCACCACCCGGCAGGCTCAGAGCCCCGCGAGCAGGTCGGCGAACGACGTGGGGTGGGCGAACGGGTCGGCGACGCGGTGCGGTGACCGTGCGGCGACGAGGTCGGCGAGCTCACCGGCGGCGCGTTCGACCCGGACCTGGAGCGGCGGGACGTCGTCGGGCACCTGCTCGCTGCTCGTCGCACCGAAGTCCTCGGTGGCGCCGAACACCGACGTCGGCACGACGACGGCGTGCAGGTACGTGAACAGCGGGCGCAGGGCGTGCTCGAGCGCCAGGGAGTGCCGCGTGGTCCCCGCGGTCGCGCCGATGAGCACGGGCATGGCGGCCAGCGAGCCCGGCTCGAGGACGTCGAAGAAGTTCTTGAACAGGCCGCTGTAGGAGCCCGAGAAGATCGGCGTGACGGCGATGACGCCGTCGGCCTGCACGACCGTGTCGATCGCGCGCTTCAGGTCGGCCGACACGAGGCCGGTCAGCAGCGTGTTCGTCAGGTCGTGCGCGTGCTCGCGCAGCTCGACGAACGTCACGTCCGCGTCGATCCCGCGCTCACGCAGCGACGTGGCGGTCGCCTCGGCGAGGCGGTCGGCGAGAAGCCGCGTCGAGGACGGCTGGCGCAGCCCGCCCGCGACGACGGCGATGGTGCGGCGGCTCATCGCGACACCCCCGCGCTCTCGGGCTCGGGCGAGGCACCGGTGACGTCGTCGGGCGCGGCGTAGACCGTCGCGTCCTTCGACCCGCCGGCCGCAGCCACGAGCGAGGCGTGCGTCGGGGCGTCCGGCACGTGCGCCGGGCGGCCGATCGCGAGCTCCTTGCGGAGCACCGGGACGACCTCGCCGCCGAGGATGTCGAGCTGCTCGAGGACCGTCTTCAGCGGCAGGCCCGCGTGGTCCATGAGGAACAGCTGGCGCTGGTAGTCGCCGACGTGGTCGCGCATCGCGGCGTACCGGTCGATGACCTCCTGCGGGCTGCCGACCGTGAGGGGGGTCTGCGCGGTGAACTCCTCCATCGTCGGGCCGTGGCCGTAGACGGGGGCGTTGTCGAAGTACGGGCGGAACTCACGCTTCGCGGCCTGGCTGTTCGCGCGCATGAAGACCTGACCGCCGAGGCCGACGATGGCCTGGTCGGCCGAGCCGTGGCCGTAGTGCTCGAACCGGCGGCGGTACAGCGCGACCATCTGCTGGGTGTGCTCGATGGGCCAGAAGATGTTGTTGTGGAAGAACCCGTCGCCGTAGAAGGCGGCCTGCTCGGCGATCTCGGGGCTGCGGATCGAGCCGTGCCACACGAACGGCGCGACGCCGTCGAGCGGGCGCGGGGTTGCGGTGAAGGACTGCAGCGGCGTGCGGAACTTGCCCGACCAGTCGACGACCTCCTCGTCCCAGAGCCGGCGCAGCAGCGCGTAGCTCTCGATCGCGAGGTTGAGGCCCTGGCGGATGTCCTTGCCGAACCACGGGTAGACCGGGCCGGTGTTGCCGCGGCCCATGATCAGGTCGATGCGGCCGTCCGCGAGGTGCTGGAGCATCGCGTAGTCCTCGGCGATCTTCACCGGGTCGTTCGTCGTGATCAGCGTCGTGGCGGTCGACAGCTGCAGCGTCGTGGTCTTCGCGGCGATCCAGCCGAGCATGGTGGTCGGCGAGGACGGCACGAACGGCGGGTTGTGGTGCTCACCGGTCGCGAAGACGTCGAGCCCGACCTCCTCGGCGTGCAAGGCGATCGTCATCATCGCCTTGATGCGCTCGTTCTCGGTCGGGGTGCGACCCGACACCGGGTCGGTGGTGAGATCCCCGACGGTGAAGATTCCGAACTGCATGTGACCGCTCCTGCCATCCGATGTTGTACAACATTCAACCATCTGGTCGGCAGAACCTCAACCCCTGCAGCGGTATTCCTTGACTGCCGCCCCGCGGGTCGCCCGACGGGCTACGCGACGAGCGCGCGCAGCCGCGGGAGCACCTCGGTCGCGTAGAGCTCGAGGAACCGGGGCTGGTCCGGACCCGGCGCATGGAACACCAGGTGCCGGAACCCGAGCTCCAGGTACTCCTGCGCCCGCCGGACGTGCTCCTCGGGGTCGGTCGAGACGATCCAGCGGGACGCGACGCGCTCGATCGGCAGCGCGTCGGCCAGGCGCTGCATCTCGACGGGGTCCTCGACGCCCGTCTTCTCCTCCGGCGTCAGTGCGAGCGCGCCCCAGAACCGCGTGTCCGCGAGCGCACGGTCGGGGTCGTCGTCGAACGACACCTTCATCTCCATGAGGGTGTCGACGTCGCCCGCGACCCGGCCGGCCTTCTCGAGGCCCTCGGCGAGCGCGGGCACGAGCGTGTCGGCGTAGAGCGTGCGCGGCTTGCCCGACGTCGTGATGAAGCCGTCCGCCATCCGCCCCGCGAGTCGGGTCGCAGCCGGGCCGGACGCGCCGATGTAGATCGGCACGGGCGACTCGGGGCGGTCGTACACCGTCGCGTTCTCGGTGCGGTAGTACGTGCCCTCGAACGTCACGCGGTCCTCGCGCCACAGCTGCTGGATGAGCTGAACCGACTCCTTGAGCCGCGCGAACCGCTCCTTCATGTCCGGCCACTCGATGCCCAGCGGCACCTCGTTGAGGGACTCCCCCGACCCCACGCCGAGCACGATCCGACCGGGGAACATCACGCCGAGCGTCCCGAACGCCTGCGCGACGACCGCCGGGTGGTACCGGAAGCTCGGCGTGAGCACGGACGTCCCGAGGATGATCCGCTCGGTCCGCGCACCGACGGCCCCGAGCCACGGGATCGCCGCGGGCGCGTGCCCGTCGTCGTGCCGCCACGGCTGGAAGTGGTCGGAGATGAACACCGAGTCGAATCCCGCCTGCTCGGCCAGCACCGCGAAGTCGGCGAGCTGCGCCGGCCCGAACTGCTCCGCGGACGCCTTGTACCCGAACCGGACCTGACCCGTCATCGTGATCTCCCTCGTGCGTCGACGTCTGCTCCATCATCGTCGCCGACGCACGTGAACGGCGTGTTGCCCCCGCCGTCAGCTCCGCGACCCGGCAGCGGACGGCACCGCCACGGCGGAGAACAGCCGCGCGACCTCGCCGTACGCGGCGAGCAGCTCGGGGATGCTCGACCGGACCCGCGCGTAGAGCTCCACGTCGGAGGCCGAGACCGGCACGGGGAGCTCGGCGTCGGCCGTCGGATCCGGGCCGCCCGCCGCGAGGGCCATGGCGTCCGCGAGCGATGTCGCCCGACCGATCGCGTACAGCCCGAGCGCGGCGGCACCGAGCGCCGATCCCTCGGCTCCGCCGGTCACGCGCAGCGGGTGCCCGAGCGCCCCCGCCATGACCTCACGCCACACCGGCGAGCGGAAGGCACCACCGGTCGCCCGGATCTGCGTGACCGGCTCGAGGCGGTCGAGCTCCTGGACGATCGCCGACAGCTGGACCGCGACGCCCTCGACGGCAGCCCGCACGAAGTGCCCGCGCGTGTGGGCGTGCCGGACGCCGAGGTAGGCCCCAGTGAGGTCCGGGTCCCACAGCGGTGCCCGCTCGGCGAGCAGGTAGGGCAGCATGACGAGCCCGTCCGAGCCGGGCGGCACGGCGTGCGCGAGCGCGAGCAGCTCGGCGTCGCGGGGGGCACCGTCGGGTCCGGGCGACAGGTCGCAGCCGAACACGCCACCCGCCCAGCGCACCACGACGCCGCCGTTGCTCACGGCACCGCCGACCACCCAGGCGTCGTCGGTCAGCGCGTAGCAGAACAGGCGGCCGTCGGGGTCGACGACGGGTCGCGGGACGACCATGCGGACCGCGCCGCTCGTGCCGAGCGACAGGCCGACGACGCCGGGCTCGAGCGCGCCGGTGCCGAGGTTGCCCAGAGGGCCGTCCCCGGCGCCCACGACCACCGGGGTGCCCAGGGGTAGCCCGACGCGCGCCGCCATCTCGGCCGACAGGTCGAGCGTGGCGGTCGTCGGCAGGATCGGCGGGAGCTGGTCGGCGCGCACCCCCGCGACGTCGAGGGCCGCGGCCGACCACGTGCGGGCCACGTTGTCGAGCAGCCCCGTGGCCGACGCCGACGACAGCTCCGTGACGAGCGACCCCGTGAGCGCGAGGAGCACGTAGTCCTTGAGGCCGACCCACCAGCGAGCCGCGGCGCACACGTCGGGCTCGTGCCGCGCGAACCACATGAGCTTCGTGAGCGGGCTCATCGAGTGGACCGGCGTGCCCGACGTGCGGTGCAACGAGGCCGCCTGGCCCGTCGCGCGCAGGTGGGCGGCCTCACTGTGCGCGCGCGAGTCGGCCCACGTGACGAGCGGCGTGAGGGGG
Source organism: Cellulomonas sp. (assembly GCA_036384595.1). GTDB lineage: Bacteria > Actinomycetota > Actinomycetes > Actinomycetales > Cellulomonadaceae > Cellulomonas_A. Next base: position 9,539 of record DASVMA010000359.1, read on the forward strand.
CGCAGGTCGGCGTCCAGGGCGATGAGACCGTGCATCGCCGAGCTCACCGACAGCGCGACGACCCTGGCACCGCGCGCCGCGGACACGCAGTCGGCGAGCGCCTCGGCGACCGCGGCGACGATCGTCTCGGGGTCCTGGACCTGCCAGCCGGGCTCCGGGGCCAGCAGCGGGTACTCCCGGATCGCCGTGTGGCGCCACGGGTCGCCGACGCCGAACGCGACGACCTTGGCCGCGGTCGTCCCGACGTCCAGGCCGATGACGACCTCGGCGGGAAGGCTCCGGGTCACGGGCTGGGGGGAGGGTGCGGACTGCGTCGTCATCATGAACCCATCAGGTCGTCGGCGGCCGCCGCGACGGCGGCCACGAGGTCGGCGTCGGACGCGAGCGCTCCGTCGAGTCGACGCAGCACCGCACGGACC
>DASVMA010000360.1:0-17271 GCA_036384595.1 Cellulomonas sp.
GGAGGCGCGGCTCGCAGATCGCCGCGATCGCCGCCCGTCGGACCAGCGGCCGCTCATCCTCGGCCCAGTCGGCCACGATCGCCCGCAGCCGCGCCGGGTCGGCGTCGCCGAGCCGCTGCAACGCGATCGCGACCGCCTCCCGGGCCCGCCACGACGGATCGCACGCATGCTCGCGCAACTCGGCCGCGAGCTCGGCGGCCCCCTCCGTGAGCAGGCGCCCGAGGCCGACGATGCCGCAGCACCGCAGGTACTCGTCCGGGTCCGTCGCGAGCCGTCGCACGAGGCCCGGGTCGCCGACGTCCCCGAAGGCGTCGAGCAGCTCAAGGTTGCCGCGCGGGCCCGGGAGGCCCGAATGGGCCGTCAGGTAGCCCGGGACCGCATCCGGGCTCAGTGTCAGCAGCGCCGCTCGATGCTCCTCGCGTCGGCTCATCGCGCCAGGCTAGGACCGATACTGTGCCCGTGTCCTCGACTCGCTGCCCCTGCCTCAGCGGACTGACGTACGACGAGTGCTGCGGGGTGCTGCACCGCGGCGACGCAGCGCCGGCGACCGCCGAGCTCCTGATGCGCTCGCGCTACAGCGCCTTCGCGGTCGGCGACGCCGCGTACCTGCTGCGGACGTGGCACCCGAGCACCCGGCCCCGCACCCTGACGCTTGACGACGACGTGCGCTGGTACCGGCTCGACGTCCTCGGCAGGTCGCTCGGCGGCCCGGACGACACGACGGGCACCGTCGAGTTCCGCGCCTGGTTCCGCTCCGGTGGCGGCGCCGGGAGCCAGCACGAGGTGAGCCGGTTCGCCCGCGACCACGGGCGCTGGGTGTACCTCGACGCCCTCCGCTGACCTCGGCGGACGCGTCCACGAGTTCAGCACGCCGAGTGCGCCGAGTGCGCCGAGTCGCCGTCTACGCCGCGTGGCCAGGACGACGGCCCTGGCAGACGGCACCACCACCGTCAAGCGCAAAGCACTAGCGCTCTTGGAGGTCCGCACCCGAGTCGAGGACGTCCAACGCCAATGCGAAGCCCCGCCACTCCATCACGGAGGAGCGGGGCACTTCGCGTCTACAAGACGTCTCAGCCGACCGCACCCTCCGGCAACGGCGGCGCCTGCGGAACGTCCCCGGCGACCGTCAGCCCCCACCAGGCGGCCTCCCGGAGCGCCGTCAGCACCGCGAGTCGCTCGCCCTCTGCGGCCGGCAACCACGGCCCCCGGCGTAGCGGCGATACCCGGCGCACTCACTGCTCGGCGATGCGGGGGGCTCGCGGCGCGCACCGCCACCATAATGAGCGCGTGTCCGGCAGTGAGTCGACAGTGGTGCCCCCCTCGGCTGGGGCCGCGTTGTCCTCCTACCGGCGACACTCGTGGGCGTTCTTCGGCGTTGGCGCGGCTTCGTGTGCGCTCGGCTACGCGGCCTTGTGGATCGCGGGCTTCCCGGATGACGGCCCAGCAAGCACAGTCGCGATCGGGCTCTTCGGTCTCGGCATCGTGCCCGTGCTCGTCGGCCTTGGTTCCCTCGTGCAGAGCCTACGTATGGCCGCATGCATGCGGCGCTATCCGTGGCGGACCCTGCAGGTCAGGCAGTCGCTGGACTCTTGGGGCGGCAATCCGATCCTGGCCCTCGGCCCTGACGGTGAGCACGCCCTGTTCCTCAGGGCGATCAAGCAGCGCTGGGCGTACTTCGTTGTCCTCGATCATGTGTTGTTCGCGGGCCGTCCAGATCGCAATGGCGTCGTCGCCACCCCCGATGGACGCCGCCTCATCTGGGGGCGACGCCCCCGCGGTGGATGGCATCGGCGATGGCTCGCGCGCAAAGTACTCAGGCTGAATGGTCGCGATCTCGCTCGGACAGTCGACGGGGCGAAGTAGGCGCCCTGTCGCCTCGGCGCGGCTGCCGCCGACGCCAGGGCGAGATTCGCCCGTTGCCTGAGTTGACGTCGAAGACCGGCCCGAGCCAGACCGCAAGGGCGATGCATGAGAAGAACCCGAACGACGCCACCCGGCACCAGCCACCGGCTCGCGCGATGCCAGGCACTGCCGGCCCCGAATCGGACTTCCGCGGATTGCGCCTTCATGGCGCGACTGTGCCTCCGCGCGGCCCGCGATCGGCGTGAGACGAGCCGCGAGCCGCTAGCCCGGGATCGGGCAGGCCACCCCCGTCGAGTGCACCGGGCAGTACCCGTTCGGGACCTTGTGCAGGTACTGCTGGTGGTACTCCTCGGCGTAGTAGAACGGCCCGGCCTCCTCCGCAGGGCGGATCTCGGTCGTGATCTGGCCATAGCCGTTGCGGGCGAGCTCGGGCGCGTAGAGCGCGCGGGTCGACGCGGCGACCTCGGCCTGCTCGGGCGTCGTCGTGTAGATCGCGGAGCGGTACTGCGTTCCCACGTCGTTGCCCTGCCGGAACCCCTGCGTCGGGTCGTGCAGCGTCCAGAACGTGCGGAGCAGCTCGGCCGTCGGCAGCACGGCCGGGTCGTAGGCGACCAGGACAGTCTCGGCGTGCCCGGTCATGCCCGTGCACGTCTCGTCGTACGTCGGGTAGGGCGTGAGGCCGCCCTGGTAGCCGGCCGCGGTCGTGACGACCCCAGGCAGCTGCCACATCTCCTTCTCGGCGCCCCAGAAGCAGCCCAGCGCGAGGTAGATCACCTGTGTGCCCTCGGGCCACGGACCGCGCAGCGGGGTCCCGAGGACGGCGTGCGTCGCCGGGACGGAGTACGCGTAGTCGTCGCGACCGCGCAACGCGCGCTCGGGCGTCACCATCGTCGACTTGAGTGCAGATCCGAACAGCCAGCCAGCCACAGGGCACCACCTCTCGACGAGCACGCGCACGCCCGACGGACCCGGGCACGTCCCTGCTCGACGCAGGAGGAACAGCGGCCGGGTGCGCCCTGTTCCCGTATCGGACCGGCGGACGCATAGCCTGTGCAGGTGACTACGTCTCCTGATCTGCCCGGCTCCCACGACTGGTCCGAGGCGGGGTTCTCGACGCGCGCGATCCACGCCGGGCAGGACCCGGACGCCGGCACGGGCGCGGTCGTCCCGCCCATCTACCAGGTGTCGACCTACAAGCAGGACGGCGTCGGCGGGCTGCGCGGCGGGTACGAGTACTCGCGCTCGGGAAACCCGACGCGCGCCGCGCTCGAGGAGGCCCTGCGCGCGGCCGAGGGTGGCGCCGCCGGGTTCGCGTTCGCCTCGGGCCTCGCGGCCGAGGACACGCTGCTGCGCGCGACGCTGCGGCCCGGTGACCACGTCGTCGTGCCCAACGACGCGTACGGCGGCACCTATCGGCTGATCGCGCGCGTGTTCGGGCCGTGGGGGATCGAGCACACGCCCGTCGACCTGACGAGCACCGAGGCCGTGCTCGACGCGATCCAGCCCGGCCGGACCAAGCTCGTGTGGGTCGAGACGCCCACGAACCCGATGCTCACGATCGCCGACATCGGCGCGATCGCCGCCCACGCGCGGTCGGCCGGTGCCGTCCTCGCGGTCGACAACACGTTCGCGACGCCGTACCTCCAGCAGCCGATCGCGCTCGGCGCCGACGTCGTCGTCCACTCGACGACCAAGTACATCGGCGGTCACAGCGACGTCGTGGGCGGCGCTCTCGTCGTCGCGGACGGCGCGCAGCTGCCCGTGGGGCTCGACGGGCCGACCGGGGGGACCTCGCTCGCGGACGCGGTGCGGTTCCACCAGAACTCCTCCGGTGCGGTCGCCGGCCCGTTCGACGCGTGGCTCACGCTGCGCGGCCTCAAGACCCTCGCGGTGCGCATGGACCGGCACTGCGCCAACGCAGCGGCGGTCGCGGCGTTCCTCGCGGGCCACCCGCGCGTGACGCAGGTGATCTACCCCGGCCTCGAGTCGCACCCGGGCCACGAGCTCGCGGCCCGGCAGCAGCGCGGGTTCGGCGGCATGATCTCGTTCCGGACCGGCAGCGTCGAGAGCGCGCTGGCGGTCTGCGCCGCGACCCGCGTCTTCACGCTCGCCGAGTCGCTCGGGGGCGTCGAGTCGCTCATCGAGCACCCCGCGCGGATGACGCACGGCTCGGTGGCCGGCACGGCGCTCGAGGTGCCCGACGACCTCGTCCGGCTCTCGGTGGGCATCGAGGACGTCGCCGACCTGATCGCCGACCTCGACCGCGCGCTCGCATGACCGACGACGTCAGGGCCGCCGTCCCTCGCCCCGTCCGGGTCTCGGCGGCCTGGTCGTGGCGGCTGCTGCTGATGGCCGCCGCGCTGGCCGTGCTGCTCTGGGTGCTCGCGGCGCTCAAGACGGTCATCGTGCCCGTGGCGATCGCGCTGCTCGTCACGATCGTCCTGACGCCCGTCGTGCGGTGGCTGCAGCGCCGCGCCCGCCTTCCCCGCGCGGCCGCGTCCGGTGCGGCCCTGCTGTCCCTGCTTGCCGTGATCGCGCTCCTGATCGGTCTCGCGGGCAGCTCGATCGCGAGCGGGATCACCGAGCTGTGGCAGGAGGCAGGCGAGGGCATCGCCAAGGTGACCGCCTGGCTCGCGCAGGGACCGCTGCACCTGTCGACGACGCAGGTCGACGACTACATGAGCCGGATCGGGTCGTCGATCAGCAAGGACAGCGGCGGGCTCGTGTCCGGCGCGCTGTCCGTCACCACGACCGTCGCGCACGTCGCGGCGGGGACGCTCATCGCGATCTTCTGCACGTTCTTCTTCCTGCTCGACGGCCGTGCGATCTGGGCCTGGGTCGTCGGGCTCCTCCCGCTGACCGCCCGTGAGCCCGTGCACCAGGCGGGGCGGCGGGCGCTCGTCACGCTCGGGGCGTACACGCGCACGCAGATCCTCGTCGCGTTCGTCGACGCCGTCGGGATCGGCGTCGGTGCCGCGGTCCTGCGCGTCCCGCTCGCGCTCCCGCTCGGCATCATCGTGTTCGTCGGGTCGTTCATCCCGATCGTCGGTGCCGTCCTGACCGGGTCGATCGCGATCCTCGTCGCGCTCGTCGCGCAGGGACCCGCGGCGGCCGTCTTCATGCTCGTCGTCGTGCTCGTCGTCCAGCAGCTCGAGGGGCACGTCCTGCAGCCGTTCCTCATGGGTCACGCGGTCTCGATGCACCCTGTCGCGGTCCTGCTCGTCGTGGCGACGGGCTCGCTCGTGGCCGGAGTCGTCGGCGCGCTGTTCGCGGTGCCGGTGGCGGCGGTCCTCAACACCGTCGTGCTCTACCTGCACGGCCACGACAAGTTCCCGGCGCTCGGCGACCAGGACCACGTGCGGATCCGCGGTCAGGTCCCTGTTGCTGAGGAGGAGCTCGCATGAGCTGGTTGACGGAGGTCCGGGCGGCCGCGGAGCTGCTCGAGGGGGTCGCGACCCGCACCCCCGTGCAGGACTCGCGGGCGCTGTCCCAGATCGCCGGCGTGGAGGTCTGGCTCAAGTGCGAGAACCTGCAGCGCGCGGGGTCGTTCAAGGTGCGCGGCGCGTACGTCCGGATGGCGCGCCTGACGCCGGCCGAGCGGGCCCGTGGTGTCGTCGCAGCGAGCGCCGGCAACCACGCGCAGGGTGTGGCGCTGGCCGCGCGGCTGCTCGGGATCGACGCCGTGGTCTACATGCCGGTCGATGCGGCACTGCCCAAGCTCGCCGCGACGCGCGAGTACGGCGCCGAGGTGCGACTCGTCGGCACGAGCGTCGACGAGGCCCTCGCCGCCGCCCTGGCTGAGTCCGAGCGCACCGGCGCCGTGCTGATCCACCCGTACGACCACCGTGACGTCGTCGCCGGCCAGGGAACCGTCGCGCTCGAGATCCTCGAGCAGGTGCCCGACGTCGCGACGATCCTCGTGCCGGTCGGCGGTGGCGGCCTCGCCGCCGGCATCGCGGCGACCGTGGCCGAGCTGCGCCCGGACGTGAAGGTCATCGGCGTGCAGGCCGCCCGGGCAGCCGCCTACCCGCAGTCGCTCGCCGCCGGGCACCCGGTACGCGCGACCGAGCTGCACACGATGGCGGACGGCATCGCCGTCGGCATGCCCGGCCAGGTGCCGTTCGACGTCATCCGGGAGACCGGGTGCGAGATCCGGACCGTGGGCGAGGAGGACCTCTCCCGCGCGCTGCTCCTCGTCGCCGAGCGCGCCAAGCTGCTGGTCGAGCCCTCCGGAGCGGCGGGTGTCGCGGCGCTGATGGCCGCACCGGGCGCCTTCGCAGGCCCGGTCGTGGCGATCCTGTCGGGCGGCAACATCGACCCGCTCGTGCTCCTGCGCGTCGTGCGCCACGGGCTCGCGTCGGCGGGGCGGTACCTCCAGCTGCGGGTCGTCATCACCGACGCCCCCGGTGCGCTCGCCGGTCTGCTCGCGGCGCTGGCGGCCACCGGCGGCAACGTCGCGCACGTGCAGCACGTGCGCACGGGCACGGACCTCGCCATCGACGAGGTCGAGATCGAGGTGCAGGTCGAGACCAAGGGGCCCGAGCACTGCGCGCAGGTGCTCGAGCAGCTGCGCGCGGCGGGGTTCCGGGTCCAGAACGCCTGACGGGCGCGCTCACGACGCCGGACGACCGCGCCCACGAACGAGCGACGCCGCCTCGCGCCGGGTGGGCGGGAGGCGGCGTCGTAGCGCCGCGGTGGGTGGGCCGCGGCGGCAGGCCGGGAGTGGTCAGCCGATGAACGGCTTCGCGCCCGAGATCACCACGGTGACCTCGGTGCCGGTGGGTGTCGTGTAGGACACGACGTCGCCGACCGTGCAGCCGTTGATCGCGGCACCGAGCGGGGACGTCGGGGAGAACACGTCGATGTCCGCCGAGCCGGCGATCTCGCGCGAGCCGAGCAGGAAGACGAGCTCCTCACCGGCGACGGTGGCCGTCACGACCATGCCGGGCTCCACGACGCCGTCGTCGAGCGGCACGCCGACCTGGACGTTGAGCAGCTTCACCTTGAGCTCGCGGATGCGCGCCTCCTGCTTGGCCTGCTCCTCGCGGGCGGCGTGGTAGCCGCCGTTCTCCTTGAGGTCGCCCTCGTCGCGCGCCGTCGCGATGCGCTCGGTGACCTCGGCGCGTCCTTCGCCCTCGAGTCGCGCCAGCTCGTCCTTGAGCCTGTCGTAGGCCTCCTGCGTCAACCAGGTGACCTGGGTCGTCTCGCTCACGATCGCTCCTTCCTTGCTCACATCAATCGGCACGCATCTCTCGATGCGCACACGCTCACGCGAGGTCCGTGCTCGGGTACGCCGCCGTTCCTTCACGGACCGGTGACCTCGCGGTCACACCGAGCCGGGGGCGGCGCTGAATCGACAAGACTAGCAAGGTGCACCTCGTCGCGTGAGCGGAACGGCTTTCCCTGCCGGACGTTCCGAGACACTACGGACAGAACGATCTGGCGGCGCCCGTTCTTCCGGGTGCGCCGGGTTGCCCGAGGTGCCCCGTGGTCGCCGCTACCGGCTCGACTCGACGACGCACGTCTTGACCGTGCCCGTGACGGCGAGCTCGGCCGTCGCGACGGGGACCGTGATGCGCTGCACGCGGTCGGCCGACGGCCCGAGCTCGACCGACCCGATGCCCACCTCCGTGAAGCTCCTGCTCAGCGCCGTGACGTCGCACCGGACGGTCGCCGCGGGGTCCTTGGTCACCTCGAAGGTCACGTCGATCCGCTCCGGACCGGCGATCGAGAAGCCGACGTCCTGCCACTGCACGGGATCACGCAGGGCGCCCGTCCCGAGCCACGCGATGACAACTGCCGCGAGGAGCGTGACGACCACGGCGGGCACGAGCCAGGCCGGGCGTCGGCGCTGCTCCGACCGATCGGGTCCGTAGCGGCCCGCGGGCGGCTGGATCACGCTCGGCTGGCTCACGGGACGGCTCCTTCGGATGCGGCGGGGCAGCGGGCCGAGGCGGCATGCGCGGAGCGTTGCATGCGGCGTCCGGCCCTGGCGTGCGGTTTCATTGTCTCTCGTGCCGGGTGCCGATGTGCCCGGTCTCGATCCACAGGAGGCCTGACGTGACCGGAGAACGGCTACGGCTGTTGGCGGTGCACGCGCACCCGGACGACGAGGCGAGCAAGGGCGCCGCGTCGATGGCGAGGTACGTGTCCGAGGGGGTCGACGTCCTCGTCGTGACCTGCACGGGTGGCGAGCGCGGTGACGTGCTGAACCCGAGCTACCCGCCCGTCACGGGGGGGATCGAGCAGATGCGTGGGATCCGCCGCGCGGAGATGGCGGCGTCCGCGCGGGCGCTCGGTGTGCAGCACCGGTGGCTCGGCTTCGTCGACTCGGGACTGCCCGAGGGTGACCCCCTCCCGCCGCTGCCCGACGGCTGCTTCGCGCTCGTCCCGCTCGAGGAGGCCTCCGCGCCGCTCGTGGCCGTCATGCGGGAGTTCCGTCCGCACGTCGTCACGACCTACGACCCGACGGGCGGCTACCCGCACCCCGACCACGTCATGACCCACCGGGTGTCTGTCGAGGCCTTCGCGGCAGCGGGTGATCCCACGCGCTACCCCGGTACGGGCGAGCCCTGGACGCCGCTCAAGCTGTACTACAACCACGGGTTCTCGATGGCGCGCATCCGCGCCGTCCACGAGGCGCTGCTCGAGCGCGGTCTCGAGTCGCCGTTCGGCGAGTGGGTCGAGTCGCGTGCAGCCCGCGAGATGCCTGAGCGCGAGGTCACGACGCACGTCGAGTGCGCCGACTGGTTCGACGCCCGCGACGACGCGCTGCGTGCGCACGCGACGCAGATCGACCCGCACGGGTTCTTCTTCGCGGTGCCGCGCGAGCTCGAGCGGGAGGTCTGGACGCACGAGGAGTACGAGCTCGCGGAGTCGCGCGTCCCGACGACGCTGCCCGAGGACGACCTGTTCGCCGGGCTGCGCGAGGCGGTCCGATGAGCGCCGTCCTCGCCGCACTGGCCGGCGTCCCGGGGCTCGTGCACGCCGTGACACCGGCCCCCACGCCCTCCCCGACCGGCACCGTGGCGACGAGCCTCGGTTCTCCCGGGATCACGGGCTTCGTCGTGACGTTCGTCCTCGCGATCGCCCTCATCGGTCTGTTCCTGTCCCTCACGCGTCACCTGCGCATCGTCGACCGGCGGGCGCGTCAGCTCGAGGAGCAGGACGCGAGCGCCGCGGAGGTGGACCCAGAGCCGGGTGCCGAGGGGGGCGTCGTCCCACCCGCGCCGGACGACGAGCCCGGGGGCAGGTGAGCTCCGTCGTCGCGCCAGGCACGACCGTGCGCGTCACCCTGGGCCAGCTGCGCGTGCACGCCGACCGGGCGACGAACCGTGCCGCGGTCGTCGATGCGTTCGAAGTGGCCGCCGGCGCGCACGCGGACCTGCTCGTGCTGCCCGAGTACGCGTCGGCGTTCGACCCTCGCGGGGTCGGGCCCGAGCTGGCGGAGACGCTGACGGGTCCGTTCGTCGAGACGCTGCGCGCGCAGGCGGCGCGCACGGGTGTCGCGGTGATCGCAGGGACGACCCTGCCGGGGGCCGCGTCGGCTCGGGCCGTCAATGCTGTCGTCGCGGTCGACCCGGCCGGCGAGCTCGTCGGCGTCTACCGCAAGGTGCACCTGTACGACGCGTTCGGCACCCGCGAGTCCGACCGGCTCGAACCCGGCCCTGCCGACGCGCCGCCGCTCGTCCTCGACGTCGCCGGGCTCCGGTTCGGTGTGCTGACGTGCTACGACCTGCGCTTCCCCGAGTCGGCCCGGCGCGTGGTTGACGCCGGTGCCGACGTCCTCGTCGTGCCCGCGGCCTGGGCTGCGGGGGAGCGCAAGGAGCTGCACTGGCGGTCGCTCGCCGTCGCGCGCGCGATCGAGAACACGAGCGTGGTCGTCGCCGTCGGGCAGGCTGGTCCTGGCGTGGTGGGACGCTCGCTCGTCGTGGGGCCGGACGGGGTGGTCGACCTCGAGCTCGGCGCCGACCCGGAGATCGGCAGCGCCGACCTCGACCCCGCCCGGATCGCTCGCGAGCGCGAGCGCAACCCGTCGCTCCTGAACCGTCGCTACACGACCGTCCCGCTGCCCTGAGCCCGGCGCCGCCCGGCTCGGGCTGTCACGTCACCTCGAGCTGACCGTCGCGATCGCGACGGCGACGAACGTGCACGTGTACCCGACGACGGTGAGCGAGTGGAAGACCTCGTGGAACCCGAACCAGCGCGGGCTGGGGTTCGGCCACTTCGTGGCGTACACGACCGCACCGATCACGTAGGCCACGCCGCAGCCGGCGATGAGCCACACGATGACCGGGCCACCCGCGTCGGCACGGGCGAACTGGGGGAGGTAGCCGAGGGCGGCCATCCCGAGGATCACGTAGAGCGGCGTGTACAGCCACCGGGGCGCGCCGAGCCACAGGACGCGCGCGAGCAGGCCGACGACGGCGCCGATCCACACCGTCCACAGCAGGACCGTCGCGGTGTGGGCGGGCAGCAGGAGCACCGCGAGCGGCGTGTACGTGCCGGCGATGATGAGGAAGATGTTCGAGTGGTCGAGGCGGCGGAGCACGCCCGTGACCCGCGGCGACCAGGTCCCGAGGTGGTAGACGGCGCTGGTCCCGAACAGCATCGCGGCGGTCAGGCCGAAGACCGTGTTCGCGATGCGTGCGCTCTGGGTCGGCGCGAGCGCGACCAGGACGATGCTCCCGGCGACCGCGAGCGGGAACATCCCGGCATGGAGCCAGCCGCGCAGGCGAGGCTTGACGTTGGCAGCGGCCGCAGCGGCATGCTGCGAGAGACTTGTCCGTGCCACGAAGGTCCTCCATCTCGACGGCTCGACCGAGGCGCGCGGCGTGCGCACCGACCGGGCATGACTGGCGTCAAGACTAACCTTCGCGCCCGTAGGTTACGGCTGCGTAGGTAGGAGGTCCCGCGGTTCGCAGAAAGCTCGTGCCCACGGCGGGTAGCGTGGGCGCGACCGGTGTCCGGATGCCTGGAAGAGGAGCCCCGAGCGTGCGCCTGCCCCACCCGCTGTACGGGCTGTACGAGCGCCGGCTCGCGGCGTCGTTGCCCCGGACGCAGGTGCCGCGCCACGTCGGCGTCATCCTTGACGGCAACCGGCGGTGGGCGCGCAACGTGGGCGAGTCGGCCGCGACCGGTCATCGTCGCGGCGCCGACAAGATCTCGGAGCTGCTCACCTGGAGCGAGGAGATCGGCGTCGAGGTCGTCACGCTGTGGATGCTCTCGACCGACAACCTCTCGCGGTCGCCCGAGGAGCTCGAGTCGCTGCTGGCCATCATCGAGGACGCCGTCCGCGACCTGGCCGCCACGCGCCGCTGGTGCGTGCAGGTCGTGGGCTCGCTCGACCTGCTGCCGCCCGAGACCGCGGCAGCCCTGCGCGCCGCCCAGGAGAGCACGCGCGACCTCAAGGGCCTCCACGTGAACGTCGCCGTCGGGTACGGCGGTCGTCGGGAGATCGCCGACGCCGTCCGGTCGATGCTGCGTGAGCACGCCGAGGCCGGCACGAGCCTCGACGACCTGATCGAGGAGTTCGACGTCGAGCACATCGCCGACCACCTCTACACGAAGGGCCAGCCGGACCCTGACCTGGTGATCCGCACGTCGGGCGAGCAGCGGCTGGGCGGCTTCCTGCTGTGGCAGAGCGCGCACTCCGAGTTCTACTTCTGCGAGGCGTACTGGCCGGACTTCCGCCGGGTCGACTTCCTGCGGGCCGTGCGCTCGTACGCCGCGCGCGAGCGACGCCTCGGGCGCTGACCGCGTCCGTCGTGTGAAACGCGCGTGAACTCTGTGTGACGAGGTGCGTGTCGGGACCGCCATGTCACACGTGCCGCGTAGCGTCCTGGACAACGGACGGCACGCCCGCCGTCCAGGGGAGGCCAGCCCATGGAGCACCAGCTCCGGGAGGAGGGTCGGTCCCGGCCCCTCGTGGCCGGCCGCCCTCATCTCGTCGCCGCGCGCCGCATCGTCCCGCAGCACCACGGGGAAGCGACGTGAGGCGGCCGGTGCGGCGCTGAGGCGCCGGAGGGAGACAGCCGTGGTCACGAAGGTGCTCGCAGTCCCAGACTCTGCGCCCGAGCTCGAGGGCCGCAGGACGCACGTCCTCGACACATCGGTCCTCCTCTCGGACCCGAAGGCGATCTTCCGGTTCGCGGAGCATGACGTCGTCCTGCCGATCGTCGTCATCACCGAGCTCGAGGCGAAGCGGCACCACCCCGAGCTCGGCTACTTCGCGCGGTCGGCCCTGCGGCTGCTCGACGACCTCCGCATCGCCCACGGCGGTCTCGACACCCCGATCCCGCTCGGCACCGACGGCGGCTCCCTGCGCGTCGAGCTCGGTCGGACCGACCCCGGCGCGCTGCCCGAGGGGTTCCGCCTCGGCGACAACGACACCCGCATCCTCGCCGTCGCGGCGAACCTCGCGGCGGGCGGGGCGGACGTCACCGTCGTGTCCAAGGACCTCCCGATGCGGGTGAAGGCCTCGGCCGTGGGGCTGCGCGCAGAGGAGTACCGCGCCGAGCTCGCGGTCGACTCGGGCTGGACCGGGATGGACGAGCTCGAGGTGACCGAGCAGCAGATGGCCACGCTCTGGGAGCACGAGTCGCTCGCGCTGGCCGACCTCGAGACGAGCGAGGACGTTCCCGCGCTCGGGACCCAGGTGCCACCGGGTGGCCCGCTGCGCGGCAGGTCGCTGCCGTGCCACACGGGCCTCGTCGTCCGCTCGTCGCGCGGCTCGGCGCTGGGCCGGGTGACCCCCGACAAGCACGTGCAGCTCGTGCGCGGCGACCAGGACGCGTTCGGGCTGCACGGACGCAGCGCCGAGCAGCGGATCGCGATCGACCTGCTGCTCGACCCGGAGATCGGCATCGTCTCGCTCGGCGGTCGGGCCGGGACCGGCAAGTCGGCCCTCGCGCTGTGCGCGGGTCTCGAGGCGGTCCTCGAGCGCCGGCAGCACCGCAAGGTGATGGTGTTCCGGCCGCTCTACGCGGTCGGTGGCCAGGAGCTCGGGTACCTGCCCGGGAGCGAGGCCGAGAAGATGAACCCGTGGGCGCAGGCCGTCTTCGACACGCTCGGAGCCCTCGTCAGCAAGGAGGTCGTCGAGGAGATCATGGACCGGGACATCCTCGAGGTCCTCCCGCTCACCCACATCCGCGGTCGGTCGCTGCACGACGCGTTCGTGATCGTCGACGAGGCGCAGTCGCTCGAGCGCAACGTTCTTCTCACCGTCCTGTCGCGCATCGGGGAGAGCTCCCGCGTGGTCCTCACGCACGACGTGGCGCAGCGGGACAACCTGCGGGTGGGTCGCCACGACGGCGTCGCCGCGGTCATCGAGGCGCTCAAGGGTCACCCGCTGTTCGCGCACGTCACGCTGACCCGCTCCGAGCGGTCGCCCGTCGCGGCGCTCGTGACCGAGCTCTTCGAGGGGATCGAGGCCTGACAGCCGGAGTCCGCGGTGCGGGGTGGCGCCCCGCGCCGCGGGCGATCGGGCGATGCTCCGTCAGACGTCGACCAGGCGGCCGTCCGCCAGCCGGATGACCCGGTCCGCGAGCTGGATCATCAGCGGGTCGTGGGTCGAGACGATCGCCGTCATGCCCTCGGCCTGCACGACCGCTCGCAACAACGCCATGATCGCGAGACCCGTCTCGGTGTCGAGCTGGCCGGTCGGCTCGTCGGCGATGAGCAGCCGCGGTGAGTTGGCCAGCGCCCGGGCGATCGCGACGCGCTGCTGCTGCCCGCCGGACAGCTCGCCGGGGCGCTGGCGTGCGTGCGCGGTCAGCCCGACCAGCTCGAGCAAGAGCGCGACCCGAGCCTCCCGAACCTCGGCCGGAAGCGCGCGAAGCCGGAGCGGGATCCCGACGTTCTCGGTGGCGGAGAGCACGGGCACGAGGCCGAAGGTCTGGAACACGAACGAGACGACGTCCCGTCGCAGCGCGACCAGGCCCTTCTCTGCGAGCGCCGAGACCTCGCGACCGTCGACGGTCACGGTGCCGGCATCCGGCCGGTCGAGGCCCCCGATCATGTTGAGCAGCGTCGTCTTGCCGGAGCCGGAACGCCCGACGAGCGCGACGAGCTCGCCCGGCTGGATCTCGAACGAGACGCCCTGCACGGCGTGCACCGCCGCAGCGCCGCTGCCGTAGCTCTTGCCGACGCGATCGACCACGACGATCGGCGGCACGCGAGCGGCGAGGTGGGCGTGCCGGGGCTCGCCCAGGTGCAGTGCGGCGGGCTCAGCGGGAGTGCTCACGACGTCTCCTCGGACACGCGTACGGGCTCGGACGTCATGTCGGGCACTCGTGGCGGCGTGCGGTCCGGCCACACCGCGACGTGGCCCGCCTCGAGGGCCAGCCGGACCCGCCCGGACAGCTCCAGGACCTCGCGGTACTCGCGTGGCAGCTGGACCCGGCCGGCGCGGTCGAGCATCGCGTACTCCTCGGCCACGACCTGCTCGGCTCCGTGCTCGTCGGTGTGAGTCCGCCGGACGACCTCCGAGCTCGTCCGGCCGTCCCGGATCGCCACGGTCCGCTCCACGTGCTCGCTCACGCCGGAGTCGTGCGTGACGATGACGACCGTCGCGCCCATCTCGCGGTTGGCGGCACGCAGGGCGTCGAGCACCTCGTCCGAGGACGCCGTGTCGAGCTCACCGGTCGGCTCGTCGGCGAACAGGATCTGCGGCGAGTTGGCGAGGGCCACGCCGATCGCGACGCGCTGCTGCTCCCCGCCGGACATCTGCCCGGGACGTCGGCCGGCGCAGTGGCCGATGCCCAACGCCTCGAGGAGGTCCGTCGAGCGCTGCCGCCGCGCCGTGCGGCGGACGCCCGCGAGCGCCTGCGGGAACGCGATGTTCTCGGCAGCGGTGAGGTACGGCACGAGGTTGCGGGCCGTCTGCTGCCAGACGAACCCGACCATGCTGCGCCGGTAGGTGACGCGCTCCCGTCCTGACATCGCCATCAGGTCCCACTCGCCGACACGGACTCGACCCGCCGTGGGGACGTCGAGGCCGGACAGCACGGACAGCAACGTCGACTTCCCCGAGCCCGAGGCGCCGACGATCGCGACGAGCTCACCTGCGTCGATGAGCAGGTCGAGGCCCTGGAGCGCCTGCACCTCGATGCCGTCGGCCTGGTAGATCCGCACGAGGCTGTCGCACGCGATCAGGGCGTGCTCGCCGTACTCGCCCCGGCGCTGCCGGGCTCGGCGCTCGAGCGAGTCGAGTGCCTCACGGTCGTCGGTCGGTGTGGTCGTCACGGGCTGGCTCCTTCCGGTCGTGCAGGTCGAGGCGGCGGGACGGGGTCGGTACGGGGGTGCGCGGGTGCGGGGCCGTCGCGGGCGGGTGCGCGGGGGTGCGTACGTGGTCGCAGGGACTCGTCATCGCTCGCCCACCCGCAGGACCTCACCGAGGTTCTCGCGGCGTCGCACGACGGCCTCGACGACGACGCTGACCGCCAGGGCGAGGAGGCTGGCGCCGATCGCGAGCAGGAACGGGCCGGCAGTCACCGCGACCACGGTGTCGCCGGCCTCGCCCGTCAGCTGGTTGAGGCCCAGCGCACTGCCCAGGACCAGCGGGACCCCGAGGCCGATGACGGCTCCGGCGAGCACGCCGGCGGTCGTCAGCGGTGCCAGCTCACCGAGCGTGATGCGCCAGGTCTCGCCCCTGTCGAGGCCGAGCGTGCGCAGCGACGAGAGCGTTCGGCCACGCTCGGGCGATGTCGCGACGGAGGTGAGGACGAGCGCGGTCGCGGCGTAGAGCGCGAGCACGAGGGCGGCGACGGCGAGGAGCGCGACGACGGACCGCACGAGGGGCGACTCGCGCAGCTGCTCGAGCCATGCCGCACGCTCGGTCACGACGACGCCGGGCAGTGCGCCGTCGGCTCGCAGTGAGGCGACCGCGTCGGTGGCTCCGCTGCCGTCGAGCCAGGTCAGGTCCGGCTCGACGGGGTCGGGCGTGGAGGGCGCCAGCGCGGTGCGGTCGACGATCACGAGCGACTCGCCGGGTCGACCGATGTCGGTCGTGCCGACGACGTCGAGGTCCACGGTCGCGCCTCCGACGAACACCGAGGCGCCACGCACCGCGACCTCGTCCGTCAACGTCCGGCTGACGACAGCTCGAGGTCGGGCGGCTGAGCTCGCCGTGCCGCCGAGGCTTGCGAGCTCGCCCGCGTACCGCGAGTCGTGCGCCGCCTCGATGCTCCCGTACGCGGCCGCGTCGACGACGAGCAGGGTGACCTTGGGCCCTGAGTCGCCGTTGAGCGTGCGACCCGTGAGCCGCACCCCCTCGGCGAGCGCGGTCACGCCGTCAGCCGCCCCCAGCGAGGCGAGCGCATCCGGTGTGAGCGGCCCGTCGAGGCGGACGTCGGCACCGACGGCCTCGACGGCCGCGCGCTCCTCACCGCGCTGGGCGCTCGTGGCGGTGATGCCGGAGAACACCATCAGGCCCACGGCGACCGTCAGGGCGAGGAGCGGCAGCCCGATGTCCCCCGTGCGGGTCGCGCGCGCCGTCGCCACGAGAGAGATGAGCCCACGACGGCGTGCGGCCGCGTGCGCCAGCGCTCGGAGTGCGGACGGGAACAGCCGCAGGACGACGACCGTCGCCGCACAGGCGAGCAGGACGGGGGTGCCGGCGAGCAGGAGGTCCACGCCCTGGGTCTGGGTCTGCTGCAGACCCCGACCGCGGGCCGCCGACGTGGCAGCCAGTGCGAGCGCGACGACGGCAAGCTCGAGGACGGTGCGGCGGGCCCGTCGGCGGCCGCGGAGCCGGTCGCGGTCCTTGCGGTTGGCGGGGGAGCGCTGCCCCGTCCACGACGACGACGCGACCCGTGCGCCACCGACCGGGACGGCGAGGGCTGCAACGAGGCCCACGGTGATCCCCGGCCACCACGTCCACGGGGCGTCGCGGTCCACGAGCCATGAACCGAGGGCCCCGAGACCGAGGCCGGCCACCGCGAGCGGAACCTGCTCGAGAGCGAGCCGCAGCGCGACGGAGGCCACGGAGGAGCCGCGCGCCCGCTCGGCCGCGAGCAGCGACTGGCGACGCCCGACGAGGAGGCGGGCGGCGAGCAGCAGCGCGAGCCCTCCGACGGTGACGAGGCCGTCGAGCAGCACCGACGCCTCGGCCTCGGCGCCGCGCAACCGTGCCTGGAAGTCGCTCAGGACGGTGTCGAGCTTCGTCGTCACGGTCGGCGTCGAGCTTCCCGCGACGGTGAGGGTTGCCGGGTTGGCGATCATGGCGCTCACCCGGGCCCGGACGCGTTCGACGTCGGCCGCGGTGAGCGAGCTCCCGTCAACGGGGAACCGGTAGCCCGTGGCGATCGCACCGGGCTGGAGCGCGAGAGGGAGGTCGGGCAGCGACTCGTCGCTCAGCAGCAGCCCGATGCTCGGCAGCGTCGCCCCGCCGGTGCCGACCGCCGTGGG